>JAPKDL010000030.1 GCA_028822585.1 Alphaproteobacteria bacterium
AAAATAACTTTGTGTCACGACGAATTAGCGTGGGGCGTCAATCACTTTAGTGAACTAAACTGGGATGGAGTCCGCTAAAAATTGCTTCGCTATGAATTTAATGCGCCTTGGTTTCTGGACTGTGCGACAACATCGGCGTCCGCGCGCGCGGACAGCAAGGTGTATATGAGGAAGGGATTGAATTACTCGGCACCGTGACGGATCCATTGCATCAATTCAAATCCATCAACACGGAGCATAACTATGATCATGTCAATTTTGACGCCGCCTTCCTGTTCGCCTGTGTCACCGACTCGCTTTAAGATTTCAATGGCCAGTGCGCCGTCATTTGCAATTTGAATTTTCTGAATACCGACCAAAAAAAATACGGACCGGGTCAACTGTCACGGAAAACGGGGATTTCCAATAAATAGAACGGATAGGTTGGTGGTGCTGTAATTGACCATACCATTAATCGGGTTGGCCTCTGAGATTTAATCCAGATTTGCATTTTGATTCTTGTTTGTCGGATCTTCTATTGTATCGAAGTAAATATACGAATGGCAGGAAATTAAAATTAGACTAACAATCCGTAAATACCCTCACTGTAAACTACATTTTCCTTTTTTCGGTTCGTTGGTTTGGATGAAATGACGCGCCAAGAGTTTGTCTTCATGGCGTAACTGTAAGCAGACATGATAGTATCACCGTAAAGCAACGCAGGCGATTTGTAAGCTTAAGCTTATAGTTAGCATGAATATATCGATGAGAAAGGGGGCGTCATGTCAGGGGTTACGTGCGAATTGGCAGCATATGCGGCCGGGCTTAAATATGAAGATTTGCCGTCGGCGGTCGTCGAACGCGCAAAGCTTCTTATTCTAGATATTACGGGAATCATGGTGCGGGCGCGGCATGATGCCGAATCGACACAATCGATGATTGCGACGGTTCAGCGTCTTGGGCTGGCGACAGGCGATTGTACTGTCATTGGTGATGAGTCAGGATATGCGCCAACGGCGGCGGCGCTAATAAATGGCACACTGGCGCATTCCTTGGATTTTGACGATACGCATGCACAAGGTTCGCTGCATTCTTCTGCGCCAATTGTCCCGGCGGCATTGGCGGCGGCGGAAATGTCAGAATCATCCGGTAAGGATTTCATCGCCGCGGTTGTCGCGGGCTACGAAGTGCAAATTCGGCTGAGCCTCGCGCTTTGTCCTTCGGAACATTATGACCGCGGTTATCACCCCACGGCGACCTGTGGGGTCTTTGGCGCGGCAGTAGCGGCGGGCAAGTTGCTGGGGCTGGGTGCGGACGGCATGGAGCATGCTTTTGGCATAGCGCTATCGCAGGCGGCGGGGTCGATGCAATTCCTCGCAGATGGTGCGTGGACCAAACGGTCCCATGTGGGGCAAGCGGCGCAAAACGGACTTATTTGCGCAACAATGGCGGGGGAGGGGTTTCAAGGGCCCCGAGAAGCTTTTGAGGGTAAATGGGGGTTTTTGTTTGCTTACGCACCCAACGGCGACCCAGGCAAAGTTGTCGAAGGCTTGGGCGAATCATGGAAAACATTGGAGTTGGCGGTAAAACCGTATCCATCCTGTCGTTATACCCATGCGGCGATGGATGCGTTGGCCGCGCTACGCCGGGACAATAAATTCAACATTGCGGATATTGAAAGCGTGGAAATCGGGTTACCGGAAACCGGATGGAAGATTGTTGGAACGCCAGAGGCGGACAAGCGTAATCCTACCAGCATTGTCGATGGGCAATTTTCCATGCCGTTCTGCGCTGCAGTTGTGTTGCGAGAAGGGACATTGAGTTGGGACCATTACGGAACGCACTTGCAGGATGAACAAACGCTTGATTTGGGGCGTCGTGTTTCAACCATTGTCGACCCAAGAGCCGAAGCAGCTTTCCCTGAAAATATGGCGGCTGTTGTTCGAATTCGCACCAAGGCGGAAACCTATGAAGCGTTTGTTGGTATTCCAAAAGGTGAGCCAGACAATTTTTTGAGCAAGACGGAATTTCTTCAAAAATTTAATGATTTATGTGGGCCATACCTGTCCGATTCTTTCTCAGAACGATTGGCGACCGGGCTTCTGGATCTGGATGACGCCAATAGCGTCTCGTCGGTAATAGGCTTTGGTCGCACCACGCAATAGCCGCTTCTTGAATATAAATTGGTGAGATTATGAAGACTGAATCCAAGCCGGGGTTACCTCTGGAAAGCGTTCGCGTACTGGCGGTGGAGCAATATGGCGCCGGGCCTTTTGGCACGATGTCTCTGGCGGATCTCGGCGCGGATGTCGTAAAGATCGAGGATCGAAAATCTGGTGGGGATTTCGCCCGGAGCATCGGGCCTTATTTCGTGCCGGGCGATGACGGTGATGAGTCGGAATTTTTTCATAGCTACAATCGAAACAAACGAAGTTTTACGGTCGACTTGACTACCGAAGCCGGACAACAGGTATTTCATGAATTAGTGAAATCAGCAGATGTCGTCGCCAGTAATTTGCGCGGGGATGTACCGGAGAAGCTCGGTCTGACTTATGCCGCGTTGAAGAGTGTGAATACAAAGATCGTCTGCGCGCATTTATCGGCCTATGGACGAACCGGACCGCGCGCGGCGTGGCCGGGGTTTGATTATTTGATGCAGGCGGAGGCCGGATTCTTTGCGCTGACCGGTGAACCCGATGGGCCGCCGACGCGTATGGGCTTATCGATTGTCGATCAAATGACCGGACTTGGCTTGGCGTATATAGTAGCCGCGGGTGTAGTAGGCGCGCGAGCATCAGGCATGGGCCAGGATTTGGATGTCAGCCTGTTCGACGTTGCGCTGTCAAATTTGGGTTACCCTGCAACTTGGTATTTGAATGAAGGTCATGTTCTGGACCGATTGCCACGTTCCGGCCATCCTTCCTTGACGCCGTGCCAGCTTTACCTGACCAAAGACGGCTCTATTTTTATCATGTGCAACAAGGAAAAATTCTGGCCCAATTTGTGCCGGGCCCTCGGACGGCTCGAATGGAGTGACGACCCAAGATTCAAAACCTTTGCGGAACGCCTGGAGAATCGTGCGTTGATTCAAGAAATGCTGGACGAGGCGTTGTCGGCGAAGACCACGGCGGAATGGTTGGCGATATTTTCGGGGGACGTCCCGGCAGCGCCAATTTTGTCGGTTGATGAGGCGTTGGATAATGAATTTGTGCAAACCCAGGACCGGTTGATTGAATTGGAACGCGATGGATTTGCCCCCGTGAAGGTGGTGGGCGGAGCCTACAGGTCTTCGGCGGCAGCGACGCCACGGCGCGCAGCGCCTAAATTGGGCGAACACACGGAAACGCTTCTCGCCGAACTAGGGTACGATGCGGCGCAGATCGACGAACTCAAGCGCCATGGAATAATCTAAGTTCCTGTTTGCGCTAGTGGCACCACCGAAGATATACCGTCTATTAAAGTAAAGGGAACACAGTAGTCGCTGTTTTTACCCTGCCAAATAGCGCAGAGGCCCCCCAATTCGTGGACCTTTGGGTAAAAATTCTGAGAGCGACGGCAGAGGGGTGTCGAAAGCATCGCGAAACGTCAACCGCCCCCTTTAATCGTCTTGCTCGGACTCGATCTGAGTATCCAGCATTGTCGCACTACCTGCGCCTTTTTCATATCGTCAAACGATCTAGTTACCGTGCGATCCATAAACCTAAATACGCGCGCCGTTGACGCTTGCGGTTTGGCGGCATAGCTTGCGGCTATGTCTCAAACCGCACCGTCTTCCGCGTCCGCGATTCCCTCTGTCGACCGTTTGCTTCGTGTCGATGCGGCGTCCCGTTTGATCAATGCTTATGGTCGCGCAGCCGTATTGGACTCCATCCGCACGGTGTTGGCGTCGTTGCGCCGCCAGGTGGCCGACGACGATACGCCTGACACATCGGAAGCCGCGATCCTCGACCGTACAGCAAAGGTCCTAGCCGCGTTGATGGCGCCCAGCTTGAAGCCCGTGTTCAACCTGACGGGCACTGTGCTTCACACGAATTTAGGGCGCGCGCCCTTGCCCGACGAAGCCATTGCGGCGATGACGGCGGCGGCGGGCGCCAGTAATGTTGAATATGATCTGGCAAAGGGGCGGCGGGGGGACCGTGACGACCATCTGGAAAGCTGGATTAAACGGCTCACCGGCGCGGAAGCCGCGACCATCGTCAACAACAACGCCGCCGCCGTGTTGTTATTGCTGAATTCTCTCGCCCGGCGGAAGGAAGTGATCGTGTCGCGCGGCGAGTTGATTGAAATCGGCGGCGCGTTTCGTATTCCGGATATCATGTCGCGCGCCGGATGCCGACTGCGTGAAGTAGGGACCACCAATCGCACTCATCCCAAAGACTTTGCAGAGGCGATTAGTGAGCGCAGCGCGTTGTTGATGAAGGTGCATGCCAGTAACTATTCCATTGAAGGTTTCACGACCGCTGTTCCGGAGAAAACGCTGGCGGCGCTCGCCCATAAACATGATCTGCCATTTGTCGTTGACCTAGGCGCTGGGATGCTTGTCAATATGGAACGCTTCGGGTTGCCGCATGAACCAACGCCAGGCGAATCCATCGCCGACGGTGCCGATCTAGTTACGTTCAGCGGTGACAAACTGTTGGGCGGGCCGCAATGCGGCATCATCGTCGGGCGCGCGGATTTGATTGACCGGATCAAGAAAAACCCGATGAAACGAGCCATGCGCGTGGATAAAGTCACTATCGCTGCGCTGGAGGCGGTGCTGCGGCTCTACGCAGACCCGGAGCGATTGGTGGAGCGGTTGCCTACGTTGCGCCTGTTGGCGCGCGACCCCTCCGATATCGACGCTCTGGCGCGTCGTTTACAGCCCTTCGTCGCACAGTGGCTGGGGGAGGGCGTCGACGTCAAAGTTGCGCCATGCCAAAGCCAGATTGGCAGCGGGTCCTTGCCGGTTAATCGTCTGCCCAGTTCGGCGTTAATGTTAAAGCCGTTTTCTAAATCCAAAACAGGCGGGGCAGCGTTGCGGCGCCTGGTGACCACGTTCCGGTCCTTGCAGACGCCCGTGATTGGCCGGGTGCATGATGGCACGCTGTTGCTTGATCTACGTTGTCTGGAGGATGAAGCTGGCTTTTTAGCGCAATTGGACGGACTCAATATTTCATGATTATCGCGACGGCGGGACATATCGACCACGGCAAGACGTCGTTGGTGAAGGCATTGACCGGCGTGGACGCCGATCGGTTGCCCGAAGAACAAAAACGTGGCCTGACCATCGACCTTGGCTTTGCGTATGAATCCCTGGGCGACGACTTGGTGTTGGGCTTCGTCGATGTGCCGGGGCACGAAAAATTCGTCCGTAACATGCTGGCGGGGGTTGGCGCCATTGATTTTGCGATATTGACAATAGCTGCCGATGACGGCCCGATGCCGCAGACCTTAGAACATCTCGCCATCCTCGATTTGTTGGGTATTTCGGTGGGTGCAGTGGCGTTGACGAAAATCGATCGGGTGGACGAGACGCGGCGTGCCGAGGCCGCTGCCGAGGTCGCGCAATTGATTGACGGCACCAACCTGGCCGGCGCGCCGATCTTTCCCGTGTCCGGCATTACCGGCGACGGCATTGTGGAATTAAAAATGCATCTAGTGGCGGCGGCGCGCAGTGTGCTGCTGCGTTCAAGGGCGGGTAATTTTCGCCTCGCCATTGACCGCGCCTTTACTATCACCGGGTCGGGCTTGGTGGTGACCGGCACGGTGTATGCGGGACAAGCGGCTGTGGGCGACCGCTTGGTGCTGACTCCCCAGGGTATTGAGGTTCGGGTACGGGCGATACATGCGCAGAACAAAGATTCTAAATCCGGACTCGCAGGAGAGCGCTGCGCGTTGAACATCGCTGGCCCTAATTTGACCAAGGAACTGGTGTCGCGTGGCGATTGGATCGTCGGCGAGGCGGCCCATGCGCCCAGCGACCGGTTTGATGCGCGAGTTCGGATACTACCATCTGAAGACCGACCCTTGCGCCATTGGACGCCGGTGCATTTACACCTGGGCGCGGAAGATATCAGCGCACGCGTAGCCACCTTGGAGGACCGCACAATTCCCGTTGGCGAAACAGGGTTGGTGCAAATTGTTCTCGACAAACCCATTGGCGCATTACAGGGCGATCGTTTTATCCTGCGCGACCAATCTGCCCGGCGAACCTTGGGCGGTGGCGTGGTGATCGATCCGTTTTCACCAGCTCGGGGGCGGGCCAAACCCGAACGTTTGTCGATTGTGCGGGGCCTGGAACAAACCGACGCAATGGCGGCGTTGGAAACAGTGCTGAATCATAGCCCTGGCGGTGTGGATTTAAACCGCTTCGCCACAGGACGAAACCTGACGAGTGAAGAGGCCGAAACCGCATGGCGCGGGACGGAAATGGTCAAGGTGGGACGTCAGCAACGACCCATTGGATTATCCCGCACCCATTGGGCCGCCGTCGGAGACATGATGGTGGCGTCCTTGCGCGACTGGCATGCAAAATGGCCGGATCGCCCGGGGCCGGAAGAAGATCGCTTGCGCCAGGTGTTAAGCCGTCGCGTTTCTGTCGATACGTTCAACGCCGCTGTCGTTGAATTACTAAAAGAGCGAAAGATCGCCCGCGACGGTGCGCAGCTTGCCTTGCCCAACCACAGACCTGCGTTTTCCTCTGAGGATTCGGCGTTGTGGGCGGAGGTCAAGGAATTGATCGAGGCGGAAGGCACCCGACCGCCACGCCTGTTGGAAATTGCTGAAGCGGTGGATATGGACGCCCGGCCACTGGGGCAGTTCATGCAGCGCGCCGTGCGGATCGGTTTATTGGCGCGCGTTGCGGACAATCGGTACTTCCTGCCATCAACCTTGCTGGTGTTGGGCGAATTGGCGGAGGGCTTGGCAGAAAATTCGGCGGACGAAGAATTTACGGCAGGGGAATTTAACAAAAAATCCGCACTGGGCCGGAATTTAGCAATTCAACTTCTGGAATATTTCGACAAGGCCGGACTGACCCGGCGCGTGGATAATAAACGGCGTATTGTTAAACCTGCGGCTCAAGTCTTCGGTAGCGCCTAATTGAACGCTTACGCTGTTCGGAGTCAGTCACCCATGGATTGACTGGAGCGCCCTGGAGATTTGGCGGCGATGGTTGGTTTCTAGAACAGGCTTGATAAAGTATTTAGCTCGCCGATCACATTTGTGTTGTTCGATTTTCTGGTGTTTAACAAATCTTCCACCACTGCGTGGACAATGTGTCGCCTTTCGGCCGGGCTCAATTTTAAACGATCCTCTACGGCCTGCGCTTTGACGGTTTCTTCGACACGGGGCCAAAAATTTCTTGCTGGCACTACATCGTCAAATGCCCAAGAAATGGAATTTTTCTGCTGTATAACCCAAATTACCCGTCAATTTTTATCGGATTGTTAGAAAAATATTACAATAAATACAAAAATAGTGTAAAAATACCGTTTCTATTACCTAGTATTTACATAAACGTTTAATATATATGTTTTTATTAAAGAAGAATATATGCGGCAAATAAATAAATACAATTTCCTATTTATTTGCCAGATAAAATCGCATCGGCCATCTTTTCCGACATCATAATGGTGGGAATGTTTGTGTTGGCGCATGGGATTGATGGCATGATGGACGCATCCACGACGCGTAACCCTTGTAAACCACGCACCCGTCCAGACGAATCCGTTACCGCCATGGGGTCGCCCTCCTCGCCCATACGGCAAGTGCCAGAGGCATGCCAGGTGCCAGTGACCGAACGGCGGACATGTGCCTCCAGCGCGTCCTCATCGGTTAACAAGGTCTCGACACTTTCGCTATCCATGATGATGTTGCGTATCAACTGACCGCGTAGCCAATCCGGACCGTCCATCAGACGTCCCATGATCGAGGTGAGGATTTTGTTACGGGTGGTTACCGGGCCTACGCTGCGGACTTTCTCACTATAGCTGGAGGGAAAAACATGGCTGATCACATCTTTCATGGCCGGGTCAGCGAGGACTGCGGCCATGCGTCGGAAGCAGTCCATAAGACGCACCAGATCGCGTTGGTCGGACAGCATATTGAATTCGACGGTGGGTTCATCGCGCCAATCGGGAGAGGAGAGATATGTTTGTCCCCGCGAATAAGCCTTGTTAACGAAACCCAAAAACGAGCCGAGCCGCTCCCCCACTGGATGCCAGGCCGATTTAACAACGGTCGCGACGAAGATGTCGCCTTGCGGGCAACCTTCCAGTTCAGAGGAGTAGCGTAGCCCTACATGGATGTGCCGCCGCGTGGCGGGATCCAGCCGGGCGTGGGGATGCAGATAGGCGGAGACGGCGATAGCCGGATGCTCCATCAGGTTTTGTCCCACGCCGGGCGCATTGGCGCGCACCGCGACGCCCACTTCATTAAGATGCCCACCGGGGCCAATGCCCGACCGCAACAACATGGCGGGGGAATGCAACGCGCCAGAGCACAAGATAACGTTGTCACTGGTATAGGTTTTGATCTCACCATGATAGTCGGCGATGACGCCCGTCGCCTTGACGCCGTCAAAGGTGATTTCCATGACTTGGTGTTCGGTTTGAATGTGCAGATTGTCGCGCAACCGTGTGCTGGGATCCAGATAGCCGATAGCGGCGGAAACCCGCCGGTCATAGGCGTTGGAAATTGTGCAGGGGAAATGGCTGTCGATGAATTCGGCGTTTTGATCCTGCGTATAGGGAAAACCAGCATTTTCAAAACCGCTGGCGGCGGCGTGCGCAAATGCGGACCAGTCCTGTTTAAACAGACGGCGTACCGGAATGCGACCCGTGTCGCCATGATAAGGACCATCAAAGTCCATGTCGCGTTCAAGTCTACGGAAATAGGGCAGGCATGAGTCCCAGTTCCAGCCTTTTGCGCCCAGTCGTTCCCATTCGTTGTAGTCGTTGGGCGATCCACGATTGGCGAGTTGACCATTGATGCTGGAGCCGCCGCCGAGCACGCGTGCTTGTTCATATTGGCGCAAGGGCGGTCTGTCGTCGGGCGCGTTATGCGACACCGGTTCAAGGTGAACTTTAAGTCCGTTCCAGATGAATTTCGGGTTAAAATAGGCGGTACCGGGGTAACTATCGAGAATTTCTGCGGGAACGCGCCCATGCGGGGTATCGATGCCTGCTTCAATGACCAGGACCTTGTTTGCGCGTTTTGCCGAAAGCCGGTTCGCCATGACGGAACCCGCCGACCCGCCGCCAACAATGATATAGTCGTAATGCATTCGTCGGCTTCCTCTCAATAAATTACCGATCGGGTTGGCAATTCCCGAATTATTTCCGTATTACCGTTGGTTCATCTTCATATCGCGTTCCAAACTCGCGCGTTTTCACTATCTTAAAGTAACCATTCCAAGGCGCAATCGGGTGGATTATATCCGTTTTATTTTTGAAAATCGAAGGTTTCTTGCCTTTGGGTTTTTGATCGCGCTTTTTTCGAGTTTCGGGCAAACCTTCTTTATCTCCCTATTTAGCGCCGATATCCGGCAGGCTTTCGATCTGACTCATGGGCAGTTTGGGTATCTTTATGCGATTGCGACCTTGTCGAGCGGCCTTTGTTTAATGTGGCTGGGTGGGAAAATCGACCATGTCGATCTGCGCCTATACAGCGCGCTGGTTTGTGGCGGGATGGTGGCGGCGTGTTTCTTCATGGCTTGGACGCCGGGTTTTTTCTACCTGATCGTAGCGATCTTCTTTCTCCGGCTGGCGGGCCAGGGGCTGATGAGCCATGTGTCGGCGACCAGCATGGTCCGGTACTTTCAGGAAGGCCGTGGAAAGGCGATCAGTATCGGGTCACTGGGACATTCCATGGGAGAAGGGGTGTTTCCGCTGTTGGCGGTGGCGATGCTAGCGGCGATGGGCTGGCGCGAAGCCTGGGTCGTTATTGCGTTATTCCTGGCGGTTGGCTTGATCCCGTTGACGCAATGGTTGTTGAAAGGTCATACCCATCGCCACCAACGTCTTGTTGAAACTATATCGGTCGCACGGACGATGGGAAGGGGCGGGCGAAATTGGACTCAGCGCGAGGTTTTGCGTGATCCAAAATTCTACGTCATTTTAACCAGTGTTTTGGCACCATCCTTTATGACCACGGGTCTTTTCTTCCATCAGGTGCATTTGGCCGATTCCAAAGGGTGGTCTTTGGCGTGGCTGGCGAGTTGTTTCATCGGTTATGCCGTGACGAAAGTTGTGGTTTCGCTGTTGTCAGGACCGCTGGTGGACCGGTTTGGCGCAATGCGGCTGTTTCCGTTATTTCTGCCGCCATTGGGGGTCGGTCTGTTGATATTGGCCGGATTTAACCATCCGATGTCCGCGTTGGCGTATCTAATGTTTGGCGGCATCAATGGTGGTTTAAATTTCACCATTGTGTCGGCGATGTGGGCCGAAATGTATGGTGTTTTGCATATTGGATCGATCCGCGCCACGGTGGCGGCGCTGCGCGTGTTCTCCAGTGCGCTTGGTCCGGCGTTTGTTGGATTCCTGGTCGATACAGGCTCTACGATGGAGACGGTAGCGTTGATCTTTGTCGCCTATATTGTTGTGGCGTCAGCGTTGATATTGTTGACCATGCGGTCGAGGCAGGAATCGTAATAGCTATGTCGAACAGCGACGCAACGTCATCCGCTTCACCGGTCGTGGGCATTGGTCTCATGCTGTTGGCGACGTTGTTTATGAGTGTAAACAACGCAATTCTGAAATGGATGACCGCGGGATACCCCGCCGGGGAAATACTATTCATTCGCGGCGTGTTCATTTTCTTGCCAATTGCCTACTTCGTCTGGCGGGCGGGCGGCGTAAAATCATTGCGAATGGCGAGTTTGAGTGGACACGCCGTGCGCGGCCTTCTTGTCGTCGCCTCCGCTCTTTGTTACGTGAACGGGTTGCGCTATGTCCCGCTGGCGGATGCGACTGCGATTAGTTTTACCGGGCCGCTTTTCGTCGCGTTGTTGGCGATTTTCTTTTTAGGCGAATCGGTGGGGTGGCGGCGTTGGAGCGCGATTATTGTTGGGTTTTTGGGCGTTGTGATTATCATTCGCCCTACTGGGGACGTCATGCGCTACGCGGTGTTATTGCCATTGATTTCCGCTTTCTTCGCCGCTGTGCGGGATGTCATGACGCGGCGGATGACGGAGCGGGAAACATCGAATTCTATCCTCATGTCGACATCGGTGCTGGTGGTGTTAGCCGGATTGGTGACAGTGCCGTTTGGGTGGAAAATGCCCGTCGCCAGCGATGTCGCGATTATGGCGGTGGCGGGGGTTCTAAATGGATTTGGCCATCTATGCATGATCGAATCATTTCGCGCCGCTGAAGCCGGCCTGGTCTCGCCGTTTAAGTATTCCGGTATTCTATGGGCCGTGGGACTTGGCTATTTGTTGTGGGCGGAACTGCCCGATATTTGGGTGGTGACGGGCAGCGTGATCGTCGTAGCCAGCGGTCTTTATATTCTGCATCGCGCCCTGGTAGTTCAGCGCGCCCGCTCCTCATCCTGACAATACCGGCGTTGGTTCCGAAATGCCTGGACCTTTTGGCGCGAGCGGGCTTTCATTATACGGAACAGACCACTTCACGGGCGGCGCGGCATACCGCTGCACTTACGGGGATGATGAAAAGCAATGGCGAAGGCGTTTGAAGGCTTAAAGGTAATTGATTTTTCCCGAGTATTGGCGGGACCTTTTGCAGGACAGCAATTGGCGTTGCTAGGCGCGAATGTCATCAAGGTGGAAGAACCAGGCAAGGGCGATCAGGCGCGGCAATTAATGTCGGATGGCCACTTACGCGACGAATTCATGGCACCACTGTATTTGGCGGTGAATTCCGGCAAGCGTTCCATGACCCTTAATCTAAAGTCGCCAGAAGCTAAGGACATCGTACATCGATTGATTAAGGATGCAGACGTGTTCATCGAAAACTTCAAGGCCGGCACCATTGGCCGGTTGGGCTTTGGCTATGAAGAATTGAAAGAAATAAACCCCTCACTCGTTTACTGTTCAATTTCCGGTTACGGGCAAAAAGGCCCCAAGGCTGGGGTCGCGGCATATGACGGTGCCATTCAATCGGCGGTGGGGATGCCCAGTACGACTGGGTTCGCTGAAAACGGTCCGACCCGTATTGGCTTTACTGTGGTTGATATGACGACGGGTATCACCGCAGCTTACGCCATTGCCGGGGCGTTGTATCGCCGTCAGGTGACCGGTGAAGGGCAGCATCTGGATGTGGCTATGTTCGACGCTGCGTTGACGCAGATTGCCGTGAATGTCGCCAAATACACGACGATGAAAGAAGAACCGGAACTTTTAGGCAATCAGTCGGCGTCCAAATTGGCAACGGCGAATCAGTTCGAAACGCGTGAGGGCTATATTCAATCAACCGCGTTGGTCGACAGCCAGATTGCCGCGCTGTTGGAGGTGCTGGGCGACGAGAAGGTTAGCAATGATCCCCGCTTCAAAACGTTTGAAGGCCGCGAAGAGAATAAGGAAGAGCTGAGTGGTGAGTTGACGCGTTTGTTTATGAATGACGACGCCGTCAATTGGGTAAAGAAACTGGCGGCGGCGGGGGTGCCATGCTCCAAGGTATCGTCGATTTCCGAAGCGTTGTCGGAACCGCAACTGGACCACCGGAACGTCATCATGAATTTGCCGGCGCCGGAAGGTCTCGATGATCCTTTGCAATTGGTTGGTTCTGGATTCCAGGCTTCCGAAGATTCCCCCGGCACCACACGACCACCGCCCCGGATTGGTCAGCACACAGAAGAAATTATGGCGGAACACGGCTTTTCCGACGCTGAAATTGCCGAATTCCGTGCGGCAAACATCATTTGAATTAACGCCGCTGCGTTAACAGGAGCCCGCTTGCCAGGAGCGCGATGGCGGCGAAGGTCAGAAAGGGACCGTCATATCCGTCCGTGGTTTTCAGGATTGCCAGAAAAATTGCCGGGCCGCCGCCGATGCCGAAATACATGAAAAATTGTACGCCGCCAGTTGCGGCCGCGGTTTCGCCTTCGGGTGCCAGGCGGGCGACTTCGGATAGAAATAAACCGACCCAGCCATTGGCGCTGGCACCCAAAGCGCAGATCACGCCGTAGATGGACCAGGTCGGCCATTGTTGGGTGAACAGGATAATTGTGGCGGTCCCAAAGGCCATGATGAGGCCGAGCAGTGTCAGCAAGGCACGCGTGGAGATCATTCGACCCGCGAAAAACCCAAGAATGATTCGAGCGACAATTCCAGAAACATGAAAGGCCGCAAAGACCGCGCCCGCCTGTGCCGGTGACATGGCGACTTTTTCCCAAAGAAAAACCACCAAATAGCTGGCGATGCCGATCTGACAGGTGGCGAAGCTCATACCTGTAATCGCGTACCGGCGTAATTCAGCATGACTGATCACAAGCTTTAACGTGCGCAGCGTCCCGGCCAGGGATAAAGGAACGGCACGGCGTTCCGGTGCGTCCAGATAGGGGCGATTGAACGTTAGGACGATGATCATCACCACGCCAACGGCGGGAATTATCATCAGGGCGAGCCGCCAATCGTACAAGAGTGCCAACGCGGGGAGTAGCGCGCCCGCCAGCATGCCACCGCTCGGCGTGCCGCACTGCTTTAGAGAAAAAACCAGGGGTTGCCATTGTGGTGGTGAAATTCGGGCGAGCACCGAAGAACCGCAGGGATTCATAGGCCCGGTAGCGACGCCAATGAGCAAGGCGCCGAGGAAGGCGAGGACGGGGTGCCCCGCTGCAAGAGCCGCGATGCCGAAACAGGTGAACAACAGAAGCAGTTGAAACACCCGCGTCGCGCCAAGTCGGCCAACCAGACTGCCGGAGCCAAGTCCAATCACCATTGCGCATAAATATACTACGGTCATCAATCCCCCGATTGAAGCGGGGGCCAGCCCCATGTCCTTGGCTGCGAGAGGCGCAATTACGGGCAACGCATAGGACGACATGGTGATGACTGTCTGGGAGGCGAGGATTAAGATAAGCGGCGCCAGCACCGTTCGTTTCAAAAGGTCATCCATAGCGCGAAGCGCGCCTGTAACGGGGAGGAGAGTTGAAATCGTTGGTGTCTGGCATTGAGGCGTCTATTCTGGATAGATAAGGATCAATTACGATGAGGATCAGCATGACGGGAAGGGTTAAAGGCAAAGTGGCTCTGGTGACAGGTGGCGCATCAGGACTGGGCAAGTCAACAGCGGAGTTACTGGTGGCGGAAGGTGCAAGGGTCGCAGTCACCGATATCGACGAGGCGGCGGGCCGAGCGGTCGTTGATCGCGTCAACGCGAGCAGTGCCGCCAGTGCAATGTTTCTGCGCCATGATGTTACGGACGAAGATCAGTGGAAGTCGGTCCTGCGAGATGTAACGGAGTCCTTTGGCGGTCTGCACATTCTGGTCAACAACGCGGGCATTTCGCTGACCCGCAATGTGGAGGAGTTGGAATTGGAGGAATGGCGACGGGTGCATGCAGTTGATCTCGATTCGGTGTTCCTAGGCTGTAAGCACGCCATCAAGGACATTGCGGTCAGCGGCGGTGGCTCTATCGTCAATATTTCCTCCATAGCCGGGATTATCGCCGGGCATAACATGGCGGCCTATAATTCAGCCAAGGCGGCGGTGCGACATCTTAGCAAATCCGTGGCGCTGCATTGCGCGCGCAAGGGCTACAACATTCGCTGTAATTCCGTGCACCCTGCGTTCGTTGATACGCCGATCCTGGATGAACATCGAGAACGCTTCGGCGCTGAAGAAGCACTACGCAAGCTGGGTCGTCAGGTGCCGCTGGGCCGGGTAGGGCTGCCGGTGGAGGTCGCGTACGGTATTTTGTACCTGGCGTCGGACGAGTCCACCTTCACGACCGGGTCAGAACTCATCATCGACGGGGGCATTAGCGCCATGTAGACGCCTGGATCGTTAGTTGAATTGCGGCGCCACTTTGGTCATGAACAGGCGGATGGATTTCTCCGTCGTCTCAATATCCATGGGGCCGAGGCGAAACGTCATGATAAGCCCACCCGCGCCGAATTTATCGATCTCTGCGATTTTCTCCGCAACCGTGTCTGGCGAGCCGTAGAGCAGGCTGTGTTCGACTTGTGCACGTGCCGGTTTTGATTGAACAACACCCGCCACCGGGGTCTTCGCCAATGTGACGCCCTGTTCCTTGTGGATACGTGCGCGCATGACCCCGCGGAATTCCGTTTGCCGGTGAAACGCGGGAATGCCTATTTCGGCGGCTTCGGCGTCGGTGTCAGCCACGCATACATTCCGCCACAGCCAACATTCACTCATATTCTGGGCGATCCGTTCGTCATCGAAACCCGAGTCCCGCATCGTTTGTTGATATAGTTCCATGCGGTGTTTAGTGACGTCGTTGGATTGCACGTTCATCATAAAGGGGCGACCGGCTTTGGCCATAGCCACCATGGACTCTTCGCCGGAACACGCGCGGATCATGTAAGGGTGGGGATGAGTGAAAGGCCGGGGGCGCAGCAAGGGCAGGCGGATATCCCAGAATTCACCTTTGTGAACCATGTTCTCCGTCGTCCACGCCTTGATCATAATTTCTTCGGATTCAATCAAACGCGCCTGCGCTTCGTTCGGATCAATGCCGTAGCCTTGATAGTCATAAATGTTGTAGGCTGTGCCGCGCCCCAAGCCGACAATCAACCGGCCATTGCTAATATTGTCGATCAGTGACATTTGTTCGGCCATCCGGATTGGGTGATGCAACGACATCTGGGCGACGGCGAAGCCGATTTTAATATCTTTGGTCGCAGTGGCTAGCGCTGCGGCAAAGCTGACCGGGTCAACATAGGCGCATATGCCGTCGAAATGATGTTCGCCCAGCCACAACGTATCCATGCCCAACTCGTCACACAGTTTCGCTTCGCGCAAGGTTTCGTTAATAATTCGATAGTCGTCGGCCGGATTTTCCGCTGCCGTGAACATAAAATTACTGAACTTCATCGTCTGTCCTTATTCGTTTGATTGGTATTTACCGTGTGGCGGTTTTTGCGAAATAATCCACCGCGGCCATAACGCCACCCTTGCCATGGGGGACTCCTAAAAGCTGCAACGTCGCTTCGATACCGCCCAGCGCTCCCATCACCATGGGGTCGTTGAGATCGCCCATGTGGCCGATGCGAAAGGCGCGTCCGGCCAACGCCGCCAATCCTCCACCCATCGAAACATTAAACGTTGATCGCGCTGTTGCGCGGATGTCGTCGGCGAAGGTGTCTTCCGGCGTACGGATGCAGGTGATGGAGTTTGACCGTTGCTCGGGAATGATGGCGTTGAATTCCATCGGCCCGTCGGAACACCAAACTGCGACGGCTTCGCGCACGGCTTGGGCGTTGCGGGCGTGGCGCGCGAAGACCTCGTTCATGCCTTCCTCAAATATCATGTCGATGGATTCGCGCAGCCCGAACATCAAGTGTTCCGGCGCTGTGCCGCAAAATCGACGATAGGATTCCATATCAAGCCGGGATGCCCACGACCAATATTCGCGCGGCATGACGACGTCTCTCGAAAGGTCGGTAGCCCTTTTGTTGGCGGCGGTGAAGGACATACCCGGCGGCATCATTAAGCCCTTTTGGGACGCCGCAATCACTACATCAACGCCCCATTCATCCATTGGCAGATCGACGGTCATTAACGAGGCGATGGCGTCCACTACCAGCAGCGCTGGATGTCCGGCGGCGGCGATGGCTTTACCAATTGCGGCGATGTCGGAGGTAACGCCCGTCGCCGTTTCGGTGTGAACGACAAGTACGGCTTTAATTTTATGACCCTTGTCCGCTAACAGGGCGCTTTCGACGGTCGCGGGGTCAATCGCAGTGCGCCAGTCGTTCGGAATTTCCTCAACTTTAATACCCAATGCTTCGGTCATCTCGCGCCAGACCAATGAGAATCGACCGGTTTCCGGCATCAAGGCTGTGTCCCCAGGAGACAGCGTGTTTACCAGCGCCGCCTCCCACGCGCCGTGACCCGACGCGGTATAGATGAACACCTCACCTTCCGTCTTGAAAACCTTTTTTAGGTCTGAAAAGCAGGCGTTCGCCAAACCTATGAACTCGGGACCGGAAAAGTCGACAGCAGGTTGGTGCATCGCATTTAGGATGCGGTCTGGAATATTGGTCGGACCAGGAGTTTGCAGAAAATTGCGACCGCGCATCGATGTCATAGAATTGTTCCCGTAATCAGGCGTGGAAAAGATAACTCACTGTTGATTAACCGGGTTGGGCGGTCGGCGCAATGCCGTTGGGCTTTATAATTAAAAGGTTGTTCCGGTCGCCATCAACGAATAAAGCACAGCAAGGGCAGGGGGGGCTGGCCCATCTTTTGACGGGAGCGTTTCGCTTACAAAGTCACCGTGTCAGGTTTAAACGATGGCGAGAAAGAGGAATGCTAAACGGCGTCAAAGCGTTCTTCGTTGTTAATTTGAGTGATAGATAGTTTAATAAAAACACTAGGTAATTTTTATTAACTAAATAAAAATATATAATAACATTATAAATATTTAATTTAATTATTATTTTCAAAGTCTTGTAGTCACGGAATATCAATGCTTAAAACAGAGTGTGGAGGAGCATCGCGGCCCGGTGGCTCGCACGGTCTTCAAAACCGCTGAGGCGCGTTAAACGTGCCTGGTGGGTTCGACTCCCACGCTCTTCCGCCAATGGCGGCGTTCCTAGTCGCTCGTACTCCCAGGGACGCACACTAGGGGAACTGGTGCCTATGACAAGCAGTCCTCCCAAAAATATAAATGCAAACGATCTGGCCGGGATTCTGGCGCAGATCAACACGGCGTATAACAAGGGCAACCTTGGCCGGGTTGAACAGCTCTGTCGTCTTGGGGGCGGCAGACGTGCGAGGGGCACCGGAGTGGGCTTATTTTCGCAGACTTACCGCCCATAAATTGGAACTGCATTAGGCTGGTTTGGACGCTTGTGTTGCCGCGCGGGAGGCGTTTCAAGTAAACGAGGCACTGGGATTGAAAAATGCTGGAACCAGGCGAAGCGCCATATGCGAAAGTTCAACGGTGTCCCAAGGGCTCATTTCGTGCTATTTTTAAAGGAATGCGAGTGGCGATTTAACACCAGTGACTCGTTAGAGCAATTATCTTAATTGAGGCAATAGGTTAAATAGTATTTGAACTAGTTATCTGGGGCAGTCCCTTTGAAACCTCTTCAATCTATTTTCGAATATGGTCTGCTTCTTACGTCAGAAATAACCGAATGGTTTGAATTAAGGTGATAGCAGGAGTGAGGTCGCCTATTTAACTCATCCGATTCACCGGGACTTGATTGGGTGGATGGCTTCTAATTTCTTATGGCATTTGACAACCACATTGGGGCGTATCGCTTGCCGCTTGATGTGGGGCGACACCCCATCATGCCCAAGCAAGACGGGTGAGAGGGTTTATCTTAATTCTTGCCCCCTTGGTTAATTTTCCGCGCGCTATATGGTTCCCCATTGAGGTTTTGACCATTGGGGGCCCCGACACACATGACTAAATCCATTCTCGAAGGCGTCCGCGTGCTCGATTTGTCGCAGTATTTCCTGGGGCCGCATACGACCTTGCTGCTGGCCGGGTTAGGAGCGGAGGTTATTAGGATTGATAACCCGGCCACAGGCGACACTTTGTCCAATTCGCCAATTTATCTGGGCCGTGATGGTGTGTCTTTCGAGAAACGCGACGATGACGACATCGGCTTGCCGTTTCTGAAACGCAGCCGGGGCAAAAAGGCGATCACCCTCAACCTTAAGGCCGAAGAGGGGCACCGCTTGTTTCTGGATCTGGTTGAAAAGGCAGATGTTGTGGTGGAGAATTTCACCGTAGGCGTGGCGGCGCGACTGGGAGTTGATTTTGAGACCTTGCGAAAACGTAACTCTAAACTGGTCTACGCCTCCCTAACCGGTTATGGCCAAACCGGTCCTGACGCGCATCTAAAATGTTTCGATCCGGCGGCGCAGGCGGCGTCGGGCTTGATGTCGATCACCGGATACCCGGACGGCCCACCGACCAAGGCGGGCTCCGCGCTGGCGGATTCGATCACCAGCGTGTTCGCGTTTTCCGGCATTCTGGCCGCGCTGTTTCACGCCGAACGCACGGGCGAGGGGCAGCATGTTGATGTCGCCATGGTTGATAGCGTGTTTTCATTGATCTACGACGAACCGATGGAGTGTTACCCGGCGCTGGGGATGCCCGCCCAGCAAGGTAACCGCATCCCTCGCCTGTCACCCTTCAATTCGTACCAATCGAAAGATGGGTGGTTAATCATCGGGGCGGCGTCCGATGCGCATTGGCGGTTGATTTGTGACGTTATCGGTAAGCCGGAATTGGCCAACGATCCTAAATTCGCAACGCCCGGCGCCCGGTTGAGCATCAATGACCGGGTGGATGGCCTCATCTCCGCCTGGACCAAGGCCCAATCGACGGCGAACGCAGTCGCTGCGCTACGGGCGGTAGGCATTGTGTGCAGCCCGATCAATGACATCGACGCCATCAAAAAATCGCCACAGTTCAAGGCGCGGAAAATGATCGAGGATGTCGTCCATCCAACTCTGGGCGTCGTGCCCGGCGTTGGCGCTGCCGCGTTTCCGTTGAAGTTTAGCGGGACCGAGACTGGATACAAATCCCCCGCCGCATTACCGGGGACTCACAACGAGGATGTTTACGGATCGTTACTCGATCTCGACGCGGCGGAGATTGTGCGACTGTGCGAAGACGGGATCATTTGATGATATGAGGGCGGTGTATATGCACCTTCATGACCCGTTTATAGAGTCTGGACAATTCCGGCCCGGACATGCACGATTTCAGACTGAATTTTGACGCTGCAATAAAGGAATCCTGTCATGGCCCAAACAGCCGCCGCTACATTTGATGATACCGACCTGACCCTACGCCTCGCCGCTCATGCCATGGAGATGCGTTTTGAGGCGCTGCCCGCTGACACCATCGAAATCGCCCGACATTGCTTGCTCGACTGGCTGGGGGTGACTCTGGCGGGGTCTCGAGAACCGCTGGCAGAAATTATGCGGGCCGAAGCTTTGGAGGAAGGCGGTGCGGCGCAAGCCACGATTCTGGGCGGCGGTGCCATGACGTCTGTTGTTCAAGCCGCCCTGGTGAACGGTGCCACGGGTCATGCGCTGGATTATGATGATGTAAACATGACCATGGTCGGTCACCCCACCGCAGCGGTCGCGCCTGCTATTTTGGCGCTGGCGGAAAAGAATAATTTCGGTGGCAAGGCGTTTTTAACGGCCTTGATTGCAGGCATCGAAACCGAATGCCGTATCGGCGTGTTGATGAACGAGAGCCACTATAATGCAGGTTGGCACGCCACCGGTACGGTGGGATCGTTTGGCGCTGCGGCGGGGGCGGCTAATATGTTAGGATTGCAAGTGGAAGCCTGCGCGCGGGCCTTGGGCATTGCGGGCACTCAAGCCGCCGGATTGAAGTCCATGTTTGGCACGATGTGCAAACCGTTCCACGCGGGCAAGGCGGCGTCAAATGGTCTCTACGCTGCGATGCTGTCCTCGCGAGGATTTGAGTCCCGCGTCGATGTCCTGGAATGCGATCAAGGGTTCGCCGATACGCAGACCAATAACTACGACCCGGCGGGCGCGATGGCGGAACTGGACAGCAAATTTCACATGCGCGGCGTTTTATTCAAATATCATGCGGCCTGTTATGGGACGCACGCGGTGATCGAAGCGGCGGCGGATCTGAAACGTTCGCATAATATCGACCCGGCCAATGTCGAAAAAATCGAGATCGGTGTACGTGACACCCTTTTGAAGATGTGTAACATCCAGGAGCCGGTCACTGGGTTGGAAGGCAAATTTTCCATGCGCTTTACCGCTGCGATGTCGTTATTGGGCGAAAATACTGCGTTGATCGCCAATTATAACGAGGACAAGGTGCAAAGCGCCGAAATCGTAGCATTGCGTGATCGCATCAAGGTAGTGAATAATCAGGACATGGGGAAAGCCGAAGCGACGATGTCCATTTCCATGAAGGACGGGCCGGTGCACATGGTTCGGACCGACATGGATATTCCGGAAACGGATTTGGATCGCCAATGGTCGCGGTTGTCGACAAAATTCCTTGATATGGCCGGACCGGTGATTGGCGATGCGAAAGCCGCACGAGTGGTGGAACTGATTGCCGATTTGGAAAACGCCAGTGACCTGAATGCAATCACGGCGCTGTGCAAAGGGTAGGTCCATGATGCGTACGTTAACGGCAAAGCAACGCGAACAATGGGACATCGACGGCTATTTCATTCTGGAACAGGTGTTTGATCCCAAGGAAGTGGCGCATTTCAGTACTCAACTTGATGTCATGCGCACGAAACCGGGCTGGGACCCCATGGGAACGCCTCGGGGTCATTATGGCTGGGTCGAACAAACACTGGATCAGGACCCGGAAAGCTTCATGGATCGCCGCGATGTTCTGTCCTATGATCAGGCATTCCTTGATTTAATCGACCGTCCCGAAGTGTTTGATCTGATTGTTGACATCATGGGGCCGCATATCCTGTTGAGTATGACCCAGGCGATCGTACGGGCGTCCACACCAGACTTCCCCGGCTACACTCATACCGATGGTGGGGAAGCCCTACGCCGGATTCGAGTCACCGAAACCAGCCTGCCATTGGCGATTAAGGCGATGTATTTGCTGTCCGACGTCAACGGAACAGACAGCGCCAATTTTACGGTATTTCCTGGCAGCCATATCCGACCTTTCCCCGAAAATGCAGACCCCATCATCACGCCGCATACACCAGGCGCGGTGCCGCTAAATGGTAAGGCAGGGGATTGTATCCTCTTTTCACATTCGCTCTGGCATGGCCCGTCCCCAAACAATTCTGGACGGGCGCGCAAGACGTTGCTTTACAACTACTGCCAATTATTTATGCGCGCTTATGATTTTGGAAAAATATCGAATGTTGTCGAACGCTGTACGCCCCGACAGCGGCGATTACTGGGTGATTTAGGACATAATTTCCGGCCGGGGGATTATTTCTATGCCCCGGTTGATCAAGTCGAAGCTATTCAGCGGGATTCATCATTAAGTGAATAAGGTCACAAAGGCTCGGTTGGCGGTCGATATCGGTGGGACCTTTACGGATGTGGTGGTTGATGCGATGGGTCGAATGGAGACCGCCAAGGTTTTGACGACGTCGCAGGCGCCGGAAGAAGCGGTGCTGACGGGAATCGAGACGGTCTTGGCACTATCCGGATTGAAGCCAGTGGATATCGGCATTTTGATCCACGGCACGACCTTGGCGACCAACGCGATTATTGAACGCAAAGGCGCGGTGACGGCGTTGATCACGACCGAAGGATTTCGCGATATTCTCGATATTGCTTACGAAACACGGTTTGATCAATATGATGTTTTTATCGACAAAACCAAACCTCTGATCCCGCGGTATTTGCGCTTGCCGGCACCGGAACGTGTTTCGGTTCATGGCGAAATCTTGCGTCCGTTGGATGAAAGCGCCGTTCGGGCGCTATTACCGGTTCTGGATACTGAAGGCGTCACCAGCGTCGCCGTTGGGTTTCTGCACGCCTACGCCAATGACGCCCATGAACGCCGGGTGCGGGAAATTTTGCATGCCGAACGACCCAACCTTCACGTCACCTTGTCGTCGGAAGTTTGTCCCGAAGTGCGAGAATACGAACGGCTGACCACCGCCAGCGCCAACGCCTATGTGCAGCCGTTGATGGGACGTTATCTGACGCGACTGAAGGATGATTTGAAGGCGCGTGGATTTACGTGTCCGGTTTTCCTAATGACATCAGGCGGCGGGTTGACGACCCTGGAGACGGCCATTCGGTTTCCCATTCGACTGGTTGAATCCGGACCAGCTGGTGGGGCCATTTTGGCGACCGGTATTGCGGCGGAATGCGGTGCGGACAAAGCGCTGTCCTTCGATATGGGCGGAACGACGGCCAAAATTTGTCTGATCGAAGACTACAGACCGGAAACTGGGCGCAGCTTTGAAGTCGCCCGCGCGGCACGGTTCCAAAAAGGCAGTGGGTTGCAATTGCGGATTCCCGTCATCGAGATGGTTGAAATCGGTGCGGGTGGAGGTTCCATCGCCAAGGTTGACACTATGAAGCAAATCCAGATTGGCCCCGAAAGCGCTGGATCTGAACCGGGACCAGCCTGCTACGACAGGGGGGGGCTTGCACCAACTGTCACCGACGGCGATGTGGTGTTAGGCCGTATTGATCCGGACTCTTTCGCGGGCGGAAAGGTCACCTTGGTGCCGGAAAAATCTGGCGAGGCGATAGAGGTGGCGGTCGGGGCACCGTTGGGATTGGATAGGTCTATGGCTGCGTTCGGCATCATTGAAATGGTCGACGAAAATATGGCTAACGCGGCGCGGGTGCACGCCATCGAACGTGGGCGGGTGATCGCGGAACACACCATGATCGCGTTTGGTGGGGCGGCACCGTTGCACGCGTCGCGATTAGCGGAAAAGCTTGGCGTCAACCGCGTCATCGTGCCCACCAATGCGGGGGTCGGTTCGGCGATCGGATTTTTGCGCGCGCCAGTTGCTTATGAGGTCGTGCGCAGCCGCTATATGACCTTGGATAATTTCGATGCGGATCAGGCGAATAATCTACTCAGCGAGATGCGAGCAGAAGCCAATGAAGTCGTGCGGGCGGGCGCGGGGGGCGCCGCCCTGATGGAAAGCAGACTGGCCTATATGCGCTATCAAGGGCAGGGGCATGAAATCGTGGTGGCGCTGCCGAATCGGGATTTGCGCGATGGTGATGAAGGCATGCTGAAGGTACGCTACGAGGCTGCCTACGAGGCGTTGTTTTCACGGATTATCCCCGGCGCCGACATTGAAATTTTGACCTGGGCGATGACCGTGAGCACTGAAACCGACACACCTACCGCGTTGGGGGATGTTGTATCTGTGACGACGGCGAATGCTGATGGCGTCCGCACCATTTTTGATCCAGAACGTGAAATCGGCATTGAAGCGTCGTTATACCGGCGCGCTGATTTGAAGCCGGGCATGTCTCTTCAGGGGCCCGCGTTGATCACCGAAGACGAAACTTCAACCTTTGTCTCGGTTAATTTCGACGCATCGGTTAATGCCGCTGGCTATATCGTGCTGGAACGGCGCGGTTAGGCCTCACTTGCCACCTATCAGTGTCCGGCCAAATTAACCGCATCAGGGTGAGCGCCACGACGCCTTTGTTTATACAATAATGTCGACTGCCATGAATGCGCCCAATTATTTCGCCAACAGCCTTACATACGTGAAGCCATTTGGAACCATGCCGAAGCGTAGGGCCATTAGCCCCTTAAGGCGGCGCAACATGGCGTTGGTCGCCAAGAATGCGATATCCAGCGAATACCAACAAGGCACAGACGCCTTTGCCACTGGGAAGCAACCCTATGGTGAATGGATCTAGCGTCAGATCGCTGCGTCCTATGACCGGCCATCATGGCGGTATAGGGGAAAGCAAATAGATTGTATATCGCCGTGATCAGCAGGGAGGTGGTGAGTGTGCGGTCACCAGGCACTGTGTCGATGGCGCCACAAATGGTTCGCCAGACACTCTCGGCCGCTTAGCCGCACGTGCCGCAGTAGGGGCCGTGGCGACGGACTCCAACATTAATAACCCGAGACTGGACAAGTCAAATCGGGTTAAATAAACGCCGTTGCGACCCAAAACTGCTAGCATCAACCTACCGGTCTCCGGACCCTGTGCCTTTGTTCCCGCAGTCGTGCTGGTGTCGAAAGCAATCGTGGGCGTAAATTTGATCGCGAGCTACAATCACGCTCATCATTGTGCGGCGCACGGGATAATGGATGCTTCACAAAATTCCCGAAGCGAAAGTGCTCACAGAGATTTGCCACAATTGCAGGGCGCCCGACAAGGTGAGCATGGCAGGGGCTAGTGGTGCGGTGACGATGCGCAGAACAATAGCCAAATTTAATTTTTTATCGAACCGGTAGCTACTGGGCTCGCTGTGGCAACAAACAATGCCAAAGAGGCAAGGCACGCGATCGAAAAAGCGTCACCTGAAACGCTGACACAGTAAGTTCGTAGACGTAAACTCGAATCGTCAGAATTTCCAGCCAACGCACGATGCCGGTCAGCAACCCAATTAGTCAAAGCCGAAAATTCATAGCGCCGCGAGCAGTGCTATCGCCCTGATAACTTCCATGTTGAAGCGTTTAGTCCGTATCCATGGGTAAGTCGGGATCGGTCGCCCATTCGCTTAAAGACGCGTCGTAGATCGCAACGTTCGTATAGCCAAGCTGGTGCAGTAGAAATGCGTCCAGGGATGCGGCGATTCCGCCGCCGCAATAAACGATAATTTTCTTGTCCGGCGTGGCGCCAACGGCGGAAAATGCCTGTTGCACATCTTGCGGCGATAACAAGGCGCGGTTCGCTGGATCGGCGAGGGTGCTAGCGGGCACATTGACGCTGCCGGGAATGCGGCCGGGTCGTCCATAACGCGCGCCGGCACCGCGGTGTAATTCGGCGCTCAAGGCGTTGATCGTGCAAACTGAATCCACGTCTATCGCCGCGGCGACAGCGCCCTTGCCCACGAACAGTTCTGGGCGCGGCACCGTCGTCAATTGCGCCGCCGGACAATCAACGGCACCGCTAGTTTCAGGACGGCCTTCTTCGGCCCATTTCTCCCAGCCGCCATTTAGGATCGCGGCGTTGTCGAATCCAATTGCGCGGAGCATCCACCAGATCCGCGCGGACCATTGCATCGCGCCTCTGCTATACAGGATGACACGCGTGTCATCGCCAACGCCCTTGGCGGCGAAAGCGGCCGCGAGAATATCCGGTGCGGGCGCTATGAAGCGAAACGGTTGGGCATTGTCTGAGAGATCGCCCTGAAGGTCGAGAAACCCAGCGCCGGGGATGTGCGCAGCTTCGTAATCTGTCCGACCGCTTTCGACGACATAAGACGCGTCGAGATTATCGCCCGGCGCGCGTAGATAAGTCGTGCAGTCGAAAATGCGCAAGGTTGGATCGTCGAGATGCGAGGCCAGCCATTCCGTGTCAACCAACGCTTCCGGGTAACGCCAACCAGTTGGATACTCACTCGCCATTATATTTTCTCCTTGGTTAAAGCTGTTTACGCTTTAACGGCCTCGCGGCTTGATTGTGGGGCGTCGGCGGGGTCCGCGACGGTCCCGATGCTGTAGGCGATTTCAGGCTTGCCGACGAAGGCCGCAAGGTTTTTGCAGTCGACATTGACGGCGACCATATGGACCTCGACGTCGTTCCAGAATTTTTCCAGCCCGGCGGGCTCCAGTGAAATGTTGAAATGCAGCTCGTGATCCGCACCGATGCAGGCTCGTTTTCTCGAAAATTCGGTTTGCGACTGATGAGTCGCGGTCGATAGCGCCGCAGATATGTCCGGTCGGTCACCTTCGGCAAAGAGAAAGCAAAGGTCGGGCTAGTATTTCGTCGGCGGACCGTTTTACATAGGCCTTTACATCGTCGGAATGGGCGCTGAGGGTGCCGTCCCGGTCGGTTAAAATTGAACATGTGTCCGCCATTTCGATTGCCTACTTTACCGGGCGATCGCCTTGCAGGATGATGCGCCACAACAACCGTTCTTCGGCTTGATCGTAATTGGGATCGGCGCGGTGCATGGCGCATCGATTGTCGGAGATTACCACATCGCCCAGTCTCCAGTGGTGACGCAGAGTGTTTTCCGGTTTAATCGCCTGGTCTAACAGACCGTCAAGGAAGGGGCGCACCGCGTTGGTCTCCATGCCTTCAATGCCGAGCGCTTTAGTAACATGAAAATACAGCGCCTTTTTTCCGGTTTCCGGATGTGTCCGGACCATGGGGTGGCGAACGCCCTGGTCAAATTCGTTCCGGTCCCCGGCGGCGTAGGTCGGGCTATCGGGCTCCATATTATTCAGCGTGATCATGTCTTCGATTTCGGCGCGGGACTCGTTGGATAAATTGTCGAGCCCGGCATACATATCGGAAAAACAGGTGTCGCCGCCTTCCGCAGGTAGCTTTCGCGCATAAAGGATCGTCGCTTTTGGCGGGCGTTCATGGTTGGTGTGGTCCGTATGCCAATTAGCGGCGGGACGCATTTTTTCACGGTTGATAATGCGGCTGACATCGGGGCACTCTGGCAGGCGGAAGGCGGCGCGATGTTGCAACATGGGATCGCCAAAATTAGCCATGCCATCACGAAATTCCTGTGCGGTTAAATCTTGATCTCGGATCACCAAAACAATGTTGTCCAGCAGCGCCTGATTAAGTGTTCCGACGATTTCTGGATCGATAGGTTGTCGTAAATCCAGACCAACAACTTCGGCGCCAAACGCGCCGCCCAAAGTATTGATGCTTGGATGCTGCATAGGGCGCCCCTTGTGGTTTCACGTCAATTTTAAGAGTTATTTAAGCCTAATGAGTTTTTAGACGTGCGCAAGGGGCGTGTTAGATCACGGTTTACTCAAGACCTTGCCGGTGACGACGTCCTTATCCCGGTTGGCCTGCATGTGCTCGGGTATTGGCAAAATGGCCTGGGCAAAGGCGCTTTTGAAGGTCACACCTTTTCTCTGTATGTTCATCTCTCGAGCAAAGGCAATGTGCGCCCAAGCGGCCAGATCGCCATACAGACCGATTAATTAACCGCAGTCCGAACGAATAAAGTTCATTCTATTGACTTGCAGACTTCGACAATGAAAAATTTGGACGATTGTGCCCTTCGAGCTCTTGTTTCGTTGCGAGGGCAGTGAGTACAAGAGAGGACAATAAACCGCCATGTCTATTAGAATTTTCCGCCGAAACGCTGTTTTCATCATCAGTGCCACGCTCGCGAGCGCCATGTTAGTGCACAACCCGGTAATTGCCGATGCGCCCACGCCAACGGTTAAGAAGCTTAACGTTGAGAGCCCGACCCATGTGCTGTTCGTCGGTAACAGCTATCTCTATTATGGTGATAGTGTGCACAACCACGTGCGGCGCATGGTGATCGAAGCTGGCCTGAAGCCCAAAAAGAAATTGAAGTACAAATCTGCGACCATCAGCGGGTCTGCCCTGCACGACCATATTATCGACAGCTATCTGGATCCGGCTAAGTTAAGAGTGAACAAGCCGTTCCAGGTTGTGATTCTGCAAGGTGGTAGTGCGCTCGGATGGTCGAAAAAACGGCCATCTGTCTTTGGGGAAACGGTCGCCGTGTTTGCTAAGAAGATCGCCGCCGCTGGTGGCGAGACCGCGCTTTATATGACACAGGCCTATGTCGAACCGCACAAGCGTGCAGACCCGGACATGACGGTCACTTTAGAAAAATATTATGTGGAGGTAGGCAACGCGAACGGTGCGCTGGTCATCCCCGTCGGCCTTGCCTTTGCGGAGGCCTACAAACGGAAACCACACGTGAGGCTGCACAAGATATTTGACGGCAGTCATCCGAATTTACTCGGCACCTTTCTTGCCGCAAACGTCGTGTACGCTAGCCTTTACGGGACATCTCCGGTTGGAAATGGCTATGATTATTTTGGTAAAATTTCGAAAGAAGACGTAGCTTTTCTGCAGCAGGTGGCTCAAGACACCGTGGCGATGTTTTTAAGGCGGTAAGGAAGCGCGCGATAAACACTCGCATTAGCAGCTGATAAGGCTATCGGTGACCTAGGAGCCCAATTCAGTGACATTAGTCCTCAGCTTTAAGATCTACAGATAGTTTTGGTGATGACGGCGTCAGGCGGCATTTTAATCATATTAATTTTGCTGTTCGACACTGTAATTGAATTTGACGCCAATGATGAGTTTTGGCAATTGGCTTTTCCCTCGTAATCGCCGCCAGGTTTTCTCCGCCTGCTTAATCATCTTGAGGACCATCAACTCCATGGTCGCCATGAACGGAAAGCCTTTCGAGCGTTTGGTTCGGGGATGAACTGTCGCAAACCTGCTTTCAATCGGGTTCGTGGTGCGGGTGTGGATCCAATGTTCCGCTGCCTTTGGGTATTTCGCCTGGTATTTCTCGTGAAACACCGACAGCCCTTTTTCTGCTTCCAGGCGGCTCTCGCCCCTCCAAATTTTGTGTAGATCAAACTAAACCTTAGCCTACGTGGCTTTCAGGTAAATCAGAACCCCCGCCCGGCTCTGGGCGCTTTCCTGGTGGCCGGAGATAAAGAAAGCCCAGGAGTTGCTTCTTGCCCTCTGTCGAGACATCCACCGTACGGTCACGC
>JAPKDL010000129.1 GCA_028822585.1 Alphaproteobacteria bacterium
AACGATAGGGGAGTTTTTGATATGAATTTGAAATCTATTCTGGCTGCGACAGCCGCTGCGGGGTTCATGACCGTCGCCAGTGTCGCGACCGCCGGCATACTCGACGATGTTAAAAAGAAAGGCTTTATTCAATGCGGGGTCAACACCGGCCTCGCCGGGTTTTCCGCGCCCAATGACAAGGGCAAATGGGAAGGCTTCGATGTAGATTTCTGCCGCGCCATGTCTGCGGCGATCTTCGGCAATGCGGACAAGGTTAAATATACGCCGCTGACCTCGAAAGAGCGTTTTACCGCGTTGCAGTCCGGCGAAGTTGACGTGCTGGCGCGCAACACGACCTGGACGTTCACACGCGACGTAAAGCTCGGCCTTGAATTCATCGGCAGCAACTACACCGATGGCCAAGGCTTCATGGTTCGCAAAAGCCTGGGCGTCAAAAGCTCCAAGGAACTCGACGGTGCCGCCGTTTGCATCCAAACGGGCACCACGACTGAACTCAACCTCGCGGACTATTTCCGCGCCAATAAGATGAAGTTCACATCGGTCGTGTTCGAACGCGCTGATGAAATTCGCGCCGGGTATGATGCGGGTCGTTGCGACGTGTACACAACGGACCGTTCAGGTCTTGCGGCGCAACGTTCGTTACTTTCGAAACCAAACGACCACATGGTCCTGCCGGAAGTCATCTCGAAAGAACCACTGGGTCCTGTGATCCGTCATGGCGACAACAAATGGGGCGACGTTGCGCGCTGGTCCTTGTATGCGTTGATCGTCGCTGAAGAACTTGGCATTACGTCCAAGAATGCAGAGCAAATGAAAAAGTCGAGCAACCCTGAAGTACTACGTTTGCTGGGCGTTGAAGGCAAACAGGGCGAACAGCTCGGTGTTGGCGCCGATTGGGCGTACAATATTGTCACACAGGTCGGTAATTACGGCGAAGTCTATGAACGCCACGTCGGCATCAAAACGCCACTGATGCTGGAACGCGGTTTGAACCAGCTTTGGAGCAAGGGCGGACTGCTTTACGCGCCGCCATTTCGGTAGGAACATTGAACAGACCAGTCGGCCTTCGGGCTGATTGGTTTCGTTTAACTCATTAACTTATATGAAAATAGACCGGAAACCCCATGGGCGTCACCAGCAACACGAAGGCCCCGACGCGCAGACTCTGGTACAATCCGAAATTCCGCGCAATCCTGTATCAAATGATTTTGCTGGCGGCGTTTCTTGGGTTCACCGCCTATATTGTTAGCAACACCGTACACAACCTCCAGGAACGCGGTATTGCATCGGGTTTCGGTTTCTTGACGACGCCGGCCGGATTCGACGTCGGTATTTCGCCCTTCATAAAATATAGCCCGACAACCGCTACCCACGGCACGGTCCTGCTTGTCGGCATTCAAAACACGTTAGTCGTCGCAATACTGGGCTGCATCCTCGCCACTATTGTTGGTTTTTTTGTCGGCGTCATGCGGTTATCCAGCAATTGGCTGGTCGCAAAACTGGCCTATTTTTATGTGGAGGCGCTGCGCAACATACCGTTGTTGCTTCAGTTAATTTTCTGGTGGCATATTTGCATCAACATTTTGCCGCAGGTTCGGCAAACCCTTAATTTTGCAGACACTATTCTGTTGAACAATCGAGGTCTCTTTTTACCCGCCCCCATACCTGAAGACGGGTTTGGCATCGTATGGATCGCCATCTCGGTCGCCCTAATAGCGACTTATGTCATGGTACGTTGGGCCCACAAACGACAAGACGCGACGGGTGAACCCTTTCCATCTCTCTTTGCATCACTTGGGATACTCATTGGCGTGCCGGGCGTTGTATTCCTCATTGTTGGCGCGCCGCTGCATTTCGAGTACGCCGTCACCACACGGTTTTCCCTGAAAGGCGGTCTGGTCATTCCACCGGAATTCCTTGCCTTGTTAATGGGGTTGGTGTTGTACACCGGTGCCTTCATCGCTGAAATCGTCCGGTCCGGCATTCAAGCAGTTAGCCATGGCCAGACTGAAGCCGCACGGGCGTTAGGAGTCAAGCCCGGCATCACCATGCGCCTTATCATCATTCCGCAAGCCTTGCGGGTCATCGTACCGCCATTGACCAGCCAGTATCTGAACTTGACGAAAAACTCGTCTCTGTCGCTGGCGATTGGCGGATCCGAGATTGTCGCAGTCTTTATGGGCACTTCGTTGAACCAGGCAGGTCAGGCCATCGAAATCATTGCTATCACCATGTGCTTCTATCTGACGGTGAGCCTGATAATTTCAATCTTTATGAACTGGTACAACAACCGCATCGCGTTGGTGGAGCGTTGAATATGGCGGATTTCATCGTCAAAACCGAGCTTCATCCCGATCTTCCACCGCCTAATAGTGGAATTGGCCCGATTAAATGGTTCCGCACGAACCTGTTTTCGACCTGGTATAATTCGTTACTGACGTTGGGTGCCTTCTACCTGCTGTTCCAAATTATGCCGCCTTTGCTCGACTGGGCGATTTTCAGCGCGGATTGGGAGGGTAAATCCAACAAGGATTGCACCAGCGGCGGTGCCTGCTGGGCGCTCATCAACGTCCGCTTCAATCAATTCATGTATGGGTTTTATCCGCCAGAACATTACTGGCGCGTCAATTTAGGGTTTGTCTTGTTCGTCATCCCCGTCGCGGTATTGCTGATCGAAGGCGCGCCCGGCAAAAAAATTGCTGGCGTCTTTGTCGCTCTGCTCTACCCCCCCATCGCCTTCACGTTGTTCTGGGGCGGCCTTGGCATGGAAGAGGTCGAATCGGCGCAATGGGGTGGCTTGTTCCTAACCTTGGTGTTGGCGATTATCCCCATCGCGATTTCGTTGCCTTTGGGGACATTGTTAGCGTTGGGTCGACGCTCTCACATGCCGGTGGTCCGCAATATTTGCGTCGGTTTCATTGAGTTACCACGCGCCGTTCCGTTGATCACCGTGTTGTTCATGGCGTCCGTCGTATTGCCTCTGTTCCTACCACCAGGCGTCACCATCGACAAGGTGTTGCGCGCCCTGGTCGGCATGTCCTTCTTCGCCGCCGCCTATATGGCGGAGGTCGTCCGCGGTGGGTTGCAGGCAATCCCAAAAGGGCAATACGAAGCCGCTCAAGCACTAGGGCTCAGTTATTGGCGCATGATGGGTCTGGTCATATTGCCGCAAGCGCTGAAAATCGTCATCCCCGGCATCGTCAATACCTTCATCGGACTCTTCAAAGACACCACCCTGGTATTGATTATCGGCTTGCTGGATATTTTAGCCATGATCAACGCGGCGACCGCACATGGCAATTGGATGGGCACGTCGACCGAAGGCTATGTCTTTGCAGCGCTTATTTATTGGTGCTTCTGTTTTGGCATGTCGCGCTACAGCCTGTCGTTGGAAGCAAAACTCTACACCGGACATAAACGCTAAAAAAGGAACGCTGGCATGGCGACTTCAGATACGGCGAGGACAAATACGGAGCCCCAGATGACGGTTTCCGAAGAAGCCGCCATCCAACTTATCGCCATGCATAAATGGTATGGCGATTTTCATGTCCTGAAGGATATCAATCTGACAGTCCATCGTGGTGAACGGATTGTCATCTGCGGGCCGTCCGGGTCGGGAAAATCAACGCTGATTCGCTGCATCAACGGGTTGGAAGAACACCAGCAAGGCCAGATTACCGTCGATGGGATTGAATTGACCAATGATTTAAAGGGTATCGATGCTATTCGGCGCGAAGTCGGCATGGTGTTTCAACACTTCAACCTGTTCCCACATTTGACCGTTCTAGAAAATTGCACCCTAGCGCCGATCTGGGTGCGTAAAATGCCCAAAGTCGAAGCTGAAGACGCCGCCATGGCCTATCTGGAGCGTGTAAAAATTCCGGAACAGGCGGCTAAATATCCCGGCCAACTTTCGGGCGGACAACAACAGCGTGTGGCGATTGCGCGGTCATTATGTATGAACCCAAAAATCATGCTCTTTGATGAACCAACCTCTGCGCTCGACCCGGAAATGATTGCCGAGGTGCTGGATGTCATGGTGGGGTTGGCGGAATCGGGCATGACCATGATTTGCGTCACCCATGAAATGGGATTCGCCCGTAAAGTCGCCAATCGGGTCATTTTTATGGACCAGGGCGAAATCATCGAACAGAACGAGCCCGAGGCATTCTTCAACAACCCACAATCTGAACGGACCAAGCTGTTCCTCAGCCAGATTCTATCGCATTAAAGCAAATCGAGTTGTTTTGGCGGCGTTGGCCAAATATCCGGTTCCGGCGCAGCTTCCCAAAGTTCAGATCCGTCATTACGGACATCCCCAACGGCCGCGCCAATGGGATAAGCCCCTAACGCGTCCGACTCATAGGGTTGCATTAAGGCCGCTGCGGCGTTTGGAGGCCCCTTCATCCAGAGCTCATAACTACCAGGGTCGAGAATCACCGGCATACGGTGGTGGATTGGCGTCAGCGCGGGCGTCGCCACCGTGGTCAAAACGGCACAGGTTTCAATATTTTCGCCAGATGGCGCGCACCAAGTTTCCCAAATTCCTGCAAAAGCGAAAGCCAAATTATCGCGCATGGCGATCCGGTAAGGCTGCTTACCAGTCTCCGATTTTCGCCACTCGTAAAACCCATCCGCCGGAATCAAACAGCGCCGCGACCCATATGCACCACGAAACGATGCCTTTTCCTGCACTGTTTCAGATCGCGCGTTGATCATCCGAACACCATCATTGAGATTTTTCGCCCATGGCGGCGTTAACCCCCACCGCACGGTGACGCCCTGCACGGCACCGGATTCCCCTATGCGCACAATCAACACATCCTGGGTCGGCGCAATATTGTAACGCGCGGCCAGATTCGGACGTTCATCAAACCCGAACAGGCCCGCCATACTATCCACCGGCGTTGTCAGACTGTAACGACCGCACATGACATAACCTTTTTATGAATTTTCTTTAATAACACGTAATACAGCATTGGTTTCCTTGGCAACATTGTTGTGCATTTTGATTGCTTCCATGACCTGTACTTGCGTCAACGACTTCAAGGCGAGCTTGCTCGCCCACGGTTCATCCAAGATGAATTCGCTTTCAACCACGTCAAAATTCACCCGGGCGATCATCGCCAACGGGGTCTTGGCCTGGGCCTTGACGATCCACTCTTCGCAATTTTTACATGAAAACATTGAAAGCCCTACCGTCACCGCCCGCACATGTGTAGCTTCATGCAGGAAATCGCCATGGCGCGGATGCGGCACGACAACCGTAATCGTCGCCCCGTGGCAACATACTCGATAGAGCTCACTCAGGATATTGGAGTATACTTCGGTTCTTTGCCCCAAATGCTCTAGAACATGGGGCATGGCGATCTCATCCACCGAAGACTCTGATCAGCGCCATGGCGTGTCTTCCAGGTTCAACAACCTGGTCGGGATCACAGAGCGAGCTCATATCTACATAGACGAACCCGTAGCGCTTGTTGGAACCACATCCAAGATTGAGGCGTATGATCTGATCTCTATATGTTCAAAGGGTTAGAGGAAATCGAATGCTTAGTAGACTGTGCCTGCTCTTTCATCACACACCAAGAAAAACCCTCGCCTCTCTAAAATGACGGTTGACGGTCAAACCTTAAAGTGAAATATTTACTAATGTTCCATTTTTGTTCCGGATGACAAACGCGCAACATCCAGTCAATATCTGGTAGCTTGAGACAAAAATAATACGAAATATTGTGGTTTATCCACAAAACAAACAATCCACAGCTGTGAATAGGAGGGGCAATGGACAACGCAACGGAAGCCTACGCAAGGGATAGCTTAGCTGTGGATAACTCTGCGAATTATGTGCCCAAAGATATCGAACCCGCGCCATTCGAGTCGCAGGACGATGTCGATTCGTCCGTAGGCACCGCCTCCAACGATGACAGCGCGACGGCGATCCTTACCGACATCGCCCAAAACGATCGGGGCATTAGCGTCAAACTTGACCGGACCCGCGATGACAATCTGACGTCCTTCGGTAAAGCGACCCTCCTGGATCGTTACCTGCTGCCCGATGAAAGTTTTCAGGATATCTTCGCGCGTGTGGCGATTCATTACGCCGATGACAGCGACCATGCCCAGCGGTTGTATGATTACATCTCAAATCTATGGTTCATGCCGTCCACCCCTGTCCTGTCCAATGGCGGTACCGAGCGTGGGTTGCCGATTTCCTGTTTCTTGAACGAAGCGACGGACAGCCTGGGCGGTATCCTGAAATTATGGAATGAAAACGTTTGGTTGGCGGCGCGAGGCGGCGGCATCGGCAGTTATTGGGGCAATTTACGTTCTATCGGCGAACAGGTCGGCCTCAACGGCAAGACATCCGGCGTCATCCCGTTCATTCGCGTCATGGATTCGCTGACGCTGGCCATCAGTCAAGGCTCGCTCCGCCGGGGCAGCGCCGCAATTTACCTACCGCTCAGTCATCCTGAAATTGAAGAATTTATCGAAATTCGCCGCCCCACTGGGGGTGACCCGAATCGTAAAGCGCCGAACCTCCATCATGGTGTTTTGGTGCCCGACGCCTTCATGCGTGCGGTTGAAGAAGACGATGAATGGGCGCTAACCAGTCCGAAGGACGGCGCGGTTCTCAAAAAAATCAAGGCCCGCGACCTGTGGATTCGACTTCTTACGGCACGGGTCGAAACCGGCGAACCCTACCTGATATTTATCGATCAGGTGAACCGCGACCTGCCGGAACATCAGAAGCTTGCCGGATTATCGGTTAAAACCTCCAATCTATGTTCCGAAATAACGCTGCCAACAGGCCTCGACAGATTCGACAAACAACGAACCGCCGTGTGTTGCCTTTCCTCGCTGAATGTCGAAAAATATGAGGAATGGGAAAATCACCCGACCTTCATAGACGATGTCATGCGATTTCTGGACAATGCGTTGCAGGATTTCATCGATTCAGCGCCAGACGACTTTAGCAACGCCACCTATTCCGCCATGCGCGAACGTTCCGTCGGCCTTGGCGTTATGGGGTTTCATTCTTTCTTGCAGCGTAAAAATATTCCCTGGGAAGGTGTTATGTCCAAGGTTTGGAACAAGCGGATTTTCAAACATATTCGCAAACAAGCCGACGCCGCTTCCGTAGGTTTGGCGGAAGAACGTGGCGCCTGCCCCGATGCGGCGGACTTTGGTGTCCAGGAGCGTTTCTCGAACAAGATGGCCATTGCCCCCACCGCTTCCATCTCCATCATCTGTGGCGGCGTCTCGGCGGGTATAGAGCCCATTGCCGCCAACAGCTTCACTCACAAAACGCTTTCGGGCTCGTTCAACGTCAAGAATGTCTATTTGAAGCAACTGCTTGCGGAAAAAGGCCGGGACACGGATGAAACCTGGTCGTCCATCACGGTGCATGAAGGTTCGGTGCAACATTTCGATTTTTTAAGTGAATTGGAAAAAGAAGTGTTCAAAACTGCCTTCGAAATCGACCAACGCTGGTTGATCGATTTAGGCGCCGACCGCGCACCGTTTATTTGCCAATCTCAGTCGATAAATCTGTTCCTGCCGGCCGACATCCACAAACGCGATCTGCATCAATTGCATTACCAGGCGTGGAAGCAAGGTATGAAGAGCTTGTATTACTGCCGATCGAAATCGATCCAACGTTCCGAATCAATCGCCACCCCCGGGACAGACGATAAGATCGCCGCCCTGCCCTTGCTGGGAAAAGTCAACAG
>JAPKDL010000130.1 GCA_028822585.1 Alphaproteobacteria bacterium
GCTCTCCATCTTTCTAGAGGTTACGTCGAGCTTTAGATTCCCAATGCGTGCCGGACGACCAATGCCTTTAAGCCGCCCGATTCGAGTGCGGCGTTAAGCGGGGCGACTTGACATTTTAAATCCGCATTAACTGTTTTGAGGGCGTCAACAGATGAGAGCGCGTCATCGACTGCAGCACGATCGTATTTGGCGGCAGAAAGAAATGCTGACCGGGGATCGCCGCCACCGCGAATAGCTTGCACTACAGATTGAATGTTGTCTGCGATTTCGTGTGGCAAATTGTGTATATTCACCGACTGTCGAAGATCGTCCTTCACGGTGGCTAAACGCTCGGACAATAAATTCTGTTCCCGATGCAGGTTTTCTTCAGTCTTATCTCTTTCGCCTAATTGTTTGCGAGCTTCCAATAGATCGATAGCGCACCTTTCTGCTTTGGCCGTGAGCGACGTCAACCTTTTGTCGTTTTCACTGGCTTCATCTGTGAGGTCACTAACTCGCGATTGAAGATCGCGCACCTCGTTTGGGTCATAACCTGCTGCGATCATCAGGGCAGCGCGTGGGTCTTGCCCATTCTGTTCAACGAGCGCCGCCTTTCGGATACGGCGCGTCAATGCCGGCGTTGCCTGTACATTGCAGGCCACCAATTCGCGCGTGTTGTCATTCATCCCAAGAGGCCTTTTTTGTTTAGGTTAAGCGAGATGGCAATTGCGCATATTGTCCCTCATGTTGTCCTGTGGTCCATACTTAAATTCTAGTTGCGGCGCAGAGTTGTGCCAGATGTATTGATTGCTTTCCACAGTTAATCTTTGGCTTGAGTGATCTCGATCACTGCGCGGTCATGGCTGTCTGTATCTTCTGGCCATATTAACTCCTCCTCTGATCCTGGCCTTGCTGCTTCCTCCCTCGCAGCGGAGCTTTCCCGAAGCACGGAAGTATTCCACTCTTTGACCCGTTTGTCCGGGCGGTCTGGATCGACCCGTCGTCGCCATGACGATGAAGCAATGCTTTTGCAAAACGTCATATATCGTGGTCGTCCGGTCTACGAAAAATTTAGAATCCGTAATGTCGACACTATAGTTGATTGCGGCGGCGAAGCTCACGTCGAGTCCGCTACATACCCAGCAACCTTTCGGCGTTGCCATGTAATATCTTGGCCTTATCGTCCACGTTCAACATCAGGCCTTCCATCCATTTGGGTCCTGGATCGTTTTCGACGAAGGGATAATCGATCGCGAACAATAACCGGTCCACGCCCATTTCCTGGATGCAACATAGGAGGGCGGGGTCGGAAAAGAACCCGCTTGTGGTGAGGTAAAAATTCGACGTGAATATTTCCCGAAACGCCACGCCCTTATTGCCGGGCCGGTTCAACGCCATATCAATGCGCCACAGGAGAAACGGCAACGCCTCGCCTAAATGGCCCAATATGATCTTTACGCCGGGGTATTTTTCCAAAACGCCGGACAGTACGATGCGAAGTCCTGCCACGGCGGTTTCCATGGTGAACCCAAAGCCGGCAGTCGCCAAGGCCGGAAAATCTTTGGCGTAGTCTTTATAATAAGCATCGAAGACCGCCGGGTGCGGCATGGCCGGATGGATGTAAAGCGGCGCGTCCAGCGCTTGGGCGCGTTCGAAAATGGGCCAGAACCGCTTATCGTCAATAAACAATCGCGCATCGCCGGTGAGGCCGTGGATGATTGCGCCCTTGAAATCCAACTTATCAACGCACCGTTCCAATTCATCCGCCGACGCTGCGGCGTCCGCTGTCGGCAACATCGCGAATGCCGCGAACCGATCCGGATGATTTTGGCAAATTTGATGCAACGCGTCATTCGCGTCCCGGGCGATTCGAACCCCTGTCTCCGCGTCCATTTGCTGTGCGGCGGGCGGTGCGTGCGACAAGACTTGCACATCAATTTTCGCAGCGTCCATCGATTTGATGCGGGCTTCGCCGACATCGTCCAGAAGCGCGCGAATGGGACCAGCGGCGGCGGCGTCTGTCCCTTGAACATTCGCCATAACGTTTGCGTCCACGTAATGTTCTTCGATTGCGATGACACGCTGATTGTTAAGTATGGTCATTCTGGTTCTTTCTGGCTGGATTAAATTCTGCGAGGCGCGATATAGTATTACCAGAAATTCAATTTAAACAATCGATCCTGCATTTATGAAATTTCCGTCCTTTGAATACGCCTGTCCGGCAAGTCTAGCCGATGCTGTCGCTCTCCTTAGCGAAGAAGGCGACGCCATGGTGCTGGCGGGTGGGCAAAGTCTTATGCCCATTCTGGCGTTTCGCCTTGCCGCGCCCCGGCTTCTCGTCGACCTGAAAAATGTGCCGGGCCTCGACACTATTAAAATTAGCGCCGAGGATGTGCGGCTTGGCGCGCGGGTGCGGTGGTGCGACATTGAAAAACATACGGGTTTGTCGGCGGCCCAACCGTTGTTGGCCGAAGCTATAAGTCACGTCGCACATTACCAAATTCGAAATCGGGGCACGGTTGGCGGCAGCATCGCGCTCGCTGATCCGGCGGCCGAGATGCCGGGCATCGCGGTAACATGTGACGCGGAAATCGCCCTCACGGGAAAGTTGGGGGAACGGGTTGTCCCAGCGGCGAAATTCTTCCTTGGCGCCATGGAGACATGTATCCAACCGGATGAAATCATTACCGAAGTGCGGCTGCCGCTCTGGCCATCCGATAGGTGCTGGGCGTTCAAGGAATTCGCGCGCCGTCGTGGCGACTTCGCATTAGCGGGCGTCGCAGTGTTCTACGATGTGGACGCAAACGGATGCGCCGCCAACACCCATATCGGCGTCATTGGCGCGTCGGACCGACCCTGCAGGCTGGGTTCGGCGGAGCAAATCATCAACGGTGCTTTCCTCGACGCAACGGTCATCGAAGCTGCTGCCGAAGCCGCTTCCAACGAAATCGAGCCCATGGAAGACCATCACGCGCCTGCGGATTACCGCTGCGCGCTCGTGAAAACCCTACTCGAACGAGCGCTCACCCGCGCAATGGCGTAAGGAACACTCATGCTGGTCAAATTCAACGTGAATGGAGATACCGTCGAAGTCGACGTAGAACCGCGCGTGAGCCTTGCAGATTGTCTCCGCGACGTGTTGCACTTGACGGGAACTCATCTTGGTTGCGAGCACGGCGTTTGCGGTGCCTGCACGGTCATTATTGACGGCGAGGCCGTGCGATCCTGTTTAACGCTGGCGGTCCAGGCCGATGGCGCGACAATCGTCACGGTCGAAGGACTCAGTAATGACAACGCCTTGACCCCCCTCCAGGCCGCGTTCCGCAAACATCACGCGTTGCAATGCGGTTTTTGTACGCCGGGCATGATCACCACCGCACATGCGCTTCTCACTGAGGAACCGGATGCCGACGCCGAACGGGTGCGCGACGTGCTCTCTGGTAACATTTGCCGTTGCACGGGCTACGTGCCCATTGTGGAAGCTGTGCTGGAAGCGCGCGCGGCGTATGCGAACCCTGATAAGGCGGACGCCTCGTGACCAGTGGGATGAAACGCGGAAACGCCCTGATTGGCCAACCCATTGAACGAGTCGAGGATTTGCGATTTCTGCGCGGTCGCGGCACCTTTGTCGCCGATGTCAATCGTGAAGGCCAACTCCACGCAGTCATTTACCGCAGCCCAGTCGCGCACGGTCTTTTGCGAAGCGTTGACGCCCAGGCCGCGCTGAATCTTCCCGGCGTGCATGCGGTAATCACAGCGCAGGATTTTGGCGCGGACGTTCCCGTCATTCCGCTGCGCCTGCAGCCGCTGCCAGAACTGGTGCCATTTCGACAACCGATGCTGGCCCACGACAAGGTGCGCTATGTGGGTGAACCCATCGCCATCATCGTGGCCGACACTGCGGCAATAGCGGAAGATGCGCTTGATTTGATCGACGCCGATATTGACGCGCTGCCACCCATCACCGATCGAGCGGGCGCAGAGTTGGGGGACGTTCTTCTGTTCGACGAACATGGGTCGAATTCCGCGATTGAATGGAACGCGGTGCGGGGCGACGCTGAGGCCGCCTTCGCGTCGGCGGATTATACCCGGCGGGAAACATTCAAAGTGCAACGCCACGCGGCGCTTTTCATGGAGCCGCGTGGATTCGTCGCTGAATGGAACGCAAACGAAGAAAAGCTCACGGTCTGGGGCGTCGCAAAGGTCGCCTTTGCCAACCGCACAATTCTGGCGGATACGATGGCCCTCTCCGAAAATCAAATCGATATGGTGGAGGTGGATGTTGGCGGCGGGTTCGGGTCTCGGGGTGAATTCTATCCCGAAGATTTCCTCATTCCGTTTGCGGCGCGTCATCTGAACCGGCCGGTAAAATGGATCGAGGACCGACGCGAACATCTTTTGGCGGCGAACCATGCACGCGAACTAGAATGCGACGTCGAAATCGCGGCGACCAAGGATGGGAAAATTATAGGGCTTCGCGGCCAGTCCTGGGCGAATATCGGTGCCTATGTCCGCACCAACGGGTCCATCGCACCACGCAACGCGGCTCAATTCATGTCCGGCGCCTACGCCATCGAAAACATTCAGCTGACGACAACCTCGATCACCACCAATAAAACACCGACTGGCACCTATCGCGGCCCCGGGCGCTTTGAGGGCGATTTCGTGCGCGAGCGGCTGATTGATTTAGCAGCTAAGGACCTTGGAATCGATCCTGTCGAGATGCGTCGGCGGAACCTGGTCTCCAGTGACCAAATGCCCTATCCACTGGCTACGATGACACCTTTTGAGAGTGTGACCGAACTCGACAGTGGCGATAATCATGCGTTGTTTGATCAATGCCTTGCTGAATTCGACTGGTCGGAAAAGGTTAAACTTCAAGGTAAGCTGATTGACGGCCGTTACCACGGCGTTTCCATTGGGTGTTTCATCGAAGGCGGAGCGGCAGGCCCTAGCGAAAACGCCCGCATTGTTCTGGAATTGGACGGCTCCTACACCGTCTATCTCGGGTCGGCTGCCGTCGGACAGGGTATCCAAACAATCATGGCACAAATCGCTGGCGACGCCCTTGAAGTTCCCTTTGACCGCGTCCGTGTGCTGCATGGCTCCACCAGCCACGTGAAGTCCGGATTCGGATCGTTTCATTCTCGGTCCACGGTCATGGGTGGATCGGCGATTGTCCTGACGGCCGAGGCGCTCAAGGACAAAATACGCGACGCCGTGGCGCCAACACTTGGGTGTACGCCAACCGAGGTGACGCTTGATGGCGGGAACGCCAGCGGCCCCTCGGGAGGCGTAGTTTCCATTATGGAGGTCATCGGCGAACCGATTGAAGCCGAAGCCGCATTCTTGAACAAAAAATACACGTACGCCTATGGCAGTGTCGCTGCCCATGTCGCAGTTGATCCTAAAACCGGACAGGTCGACGTCCTTGAGATCGGATCCACTAAGGATGTGGGACGCATGATCAATCCGTTGACGCTTAATGGCCAATCCGTCGGTTCTATCGTGCAAGGCCTTGGTGGCGCGCTGTTGGAACATTTGGTCTACGACAAGGAGGGCCAACTTCTTACGGGAACGCTGGCTGATTATTTGCTACCGACGGCAGGTGATTTTCCAAACATCCACTCGACCGTCGTTGAACTCAAGCCGTCGCCGCTCAATCCGCTGGGCGCCAAGGGCGCGGGTGAAGGTGAAATCATCCCGATTGGCGGTATCATCGCCAACGCAGTGGCGGCGGCATTGGTTGACTTCAACGTTGAGCCTCTGGAGTTACCGCTGTCCCCGCCTAACGTGTGGCGGCTGATAGAAACAGCGCAAAAGACATAAATGAATTTGTAGTTGAAGGAGTCATTGCCATGAGTGCTGCCCGCCATCCGCGTTCACCGGAACAAGAAGGCGTTTCCCTGGAAGATATCATGGCGCGGTGTGTCGGTCGCTATAAGGAGAAAACGCCTGATTGGGCGGCTTTCGAAGACGCTAAGATCGAAGGGTATAAACGGGCGCAGCACCGTTTCATTGGCGCGGGTGGTTCTGCAAAGCACGACGACCCCACGGTGATTCCGGCTGGTAATTTCACGCTGTCCATCATGTATGTGGAGCCCGGCCAGGGAAATGCAGCGCACACCCATGAGGTTGAAGAATGTTTCTTCGTTCTGCAAGGGTTTCTCGACGTTTTCATCGAAGATGAAAAAGGCGAGCAACTCTGGACCCGGCTTGGTCCCTGGGAATGTGTCGCGTGCCCAACGGGCGTCATCCACGGGTTTGAAAATCGAAGCCTTGAGCCGGTATATTTTCAAGTCATGCTGGGTAGGGGAAAACCAGAACCCATGGGCTACAAAGACGAAAAATTATTCGAACGCCGTGACGCCCATATAGAGACCAGTTGAATCATTCCTGGCCCGCGTTACTGGGCCATATGCCCACCGTCCACAGGCATCGCCGTATCGGTCACGAACGAGGCGTCGGAGCTTGCCAGGAAGGCGGTGGTAGCGGCGACTTCACCCGGTTCGCCTAATCGCTCAATGGGCTGAAGCGCTTTCAGAAATTGCGTGCCGCCTTCCGCTACATGGGTCCCCGCGCTGTCATCAGCGTGACGATATACCATCCCCTGGCCGCCTATCGAGGGGCCGGTGGCGGCGAGGGTGAACAGTATAGTCAGTTATGCTGACAGGCGCGCTCGTCTAGCCTTCGGCTATCAGGCGGGCGAGTTCGTCCGGGGTGGTTAGCATTGGGTAGTGACCGGTGTCGATCTCGTGCCAGCGGGCGTTCAGCTTTGTTGCGCAGCGCTCCTGATGCGGACGGCCCGGGTTCTGCGCCTGAGGGCAATAGATCACGGTGGCGTCCCACTTCTGGTCCCAGAAGCTGTCGAGCTTGACGGGCTCATAGAAACAGGCGCGCGGATGTAGGGTCATGCGGTCCGCAGCCCAGTCGCGCAGGACCGGCTCCATGTCTTTAAAGCTGCGGTTCACCAAATCGGCGCGATCTGGACCGATGGCAACGTTGTTCTCAATTGTGGCGGGTGAGGTGACAATATCGCGGATTTTCTCGCCGTCAAATAGCGCCAGCGCATCGGCGAAGACGACACGGGATATCTTGTCCCGCGCGCGCTCCGCCACGCGGGCCAAGATCATGCCGCCGTTGGAGGTGCCGGCCAGCACCACGTCTGAGAGGTTTTCAAGGCGTAGCATGTCCACCACTTCTTCTGCCTGACTTTCGGTGGTGATGCCGAGCCGGGCCGAGGCCGCGCGCTCGCCGCAGCCGTCGAGGCAGGGAACGTAGACAGAATGTCCTTGCCTACGGAGACGCTCGGCCACCATCTTCCAGATCCAAGGGCCTTGGTAGGCACCGTGCAGCAGTACAAATGTCGTCATAGGTGTATCCTCAGTTAATGTTGTGGTCCAGCTTGTGAAGCGCCTCGCGCATTTTCGCGGCGGCCCGGTTAGTTTTACTGTCACCACTTTTGATAGAATTCAATTCGGTTTTGGAAGTGGTTCATAATGGCCTGTGCCGCCTCGTGGGTCACGGTCCGCAATTTCCGATGTAGGCACGACATCCAATGCGACGGTTACCGCTGCAGACATTTTGTTCTCCATAGTTTTGGGAAGATTGTAGTCTCGGCTATGGCGGTATCGGCTTTGGACTGTTGGCCAAGAAAGCACCGTTGCAAACCGCGTAATTCCGGCACGTACAGAGCGGATAAACCTAAGG
>JAPKDL010000131.1 GCA_028822585.1 Alphaproteobacteria bacterium
GGTGAATACATTGGCGCGATTGCCTTAATGCGATCCCAGCCCGCTTTGTCAGCCGGGTCAAACTGAACCCATTCGATACCAGCTGGCGACGCTTCGAGTTCACGGGTGATACCAGAAAACGGCGACATCAAGAAACCATCGATCTTGCCGGTCAACCGAGCGCCTTTCATGACGCCGTAGCCACCAAACCAAACCGGGGTGATGTCCGAACGTTTCAAGCCGGCATAGGCCAACAATGCATCGGTCTTTACGTTAACCGAGGGATTACCCTTCACATAGCCAAGGCGAACACCTTTAAGGTTATGGCCATCGGCGTATTTGGATCCTTTAGGTACGGTAAGACCCGTTGTTGTTGGCGGTGCCAAGATAATCCGAAGGTCCTGGGGTCCCCATTGCGGAACCGCAAAATCGTAGGTGCCTTCCGACGCAAAAAATGTTTCGGTCGCCAGGAAACCGTAAGCTGCTTTACGCTGCGTTACGGGAAGCAGACGGCCAATGCCGGTGCCCGACGGGACGATACGAATGCGCGTGCCGTATTTTTTCTTGAACGCGTTGGCCACACCGGACGCTTGCGCGAACCCGGCGCTGCCAAAATCATACGATGTCCAAATCATCGTTTTCGGCAGATCGCCACCTTGCGCGACGCTGGATGCGAACAATGCAGCTGTTGCCACGCCCCCCGCTAAACGCCACATATTTTTAGTTAACTTCATCGTGAACTCCTCCTTGTTAAACTTAATTTTCAGGTAAACACTTAAGTACATTATTGTTAGGACTTAAACTTATCCTGTCATGCACCTAAACGCTACCTTCTCCTCTGTTGCGCAATTGGTGCGCAAACACGCCGAATCAAATTCAGTACTCGGCCGCGTCTCACTTGACCTCCAAATAAATTTTATCATCTCACGCCGCCACGCTTTTCCGTTGATATAGCGCAAATGCGTAACACCCTGCGATCACGACTAACCCGGCAATGTAGGACCAAATTTCCGGATATAACAACAGCGCCGCTGCGGCGAGCAATGGTCCTCGTATGGACCAGCCAATAACGCCCACCCGGTAGAGATAGCCTTCGAAACTCGATGCCATCAACCAGACCGCAGCAACGCACGCAGGCACTATAACCACTATTTCACTCCACTCCCCGCGCAGGACAAGTGCAGGATTAAGCACGAAAATAAACGGCAGGATGAAATTGATGAGGCCCAGGCGCATGGCACGAACGCCGATCGCCATTGGGTCCGCCTTTGCGATGATCGCCGCCGCCACCGCCGCCAACGCGACCGGCGGCGTGATGAAGGACAACATGCCCCAATACAGAATGAACAAATGACTGGCAATCGGGTCGAGCCCGGCGCCGATCAAGGCTGGCCCCAAGATGATCGCAAGGAAGATATAACAAGCGCTCACCGTCATGCCCATGCCGAGCAGGAAGCTGGTCACCGCGCCCATTCCCAACAGCAGGTAAAGGTTATCACCCGCAATCTGGAGCAACTCCCGCGAAAACGCACCGCCAACACCCGTAAATGCAAGTGAGCCCACAATCATGCCGACACCCGCCAGGATCGCGATAATATTGGAGATAATCTTCGACGAATCTATAATCAACTCCCGAAGTGTATCCAGATTGAACCGTTGTTTGCCCTTCCGGAAGATTAACGAGCAAACAACCAAAATCCCCGCCGCGTAATAGGGCGCATAAAGGTCCAACCGCATCCACACCAACATGTAGACCAAGGCCACGAGGCTAAAGAGATAGAACCAGCCGCTTTTGAACGTTTCCCACAAGTCAGGAATTTCGGATTCTTCCATGCCTTTCAAACCATTGACGGCGGCGTATGCATCCACTTGCAACAACAACGCGACATAAAATATGACCGCCGGAACAATCGCCGCGATCATGACCGTCGCATAGGGGACATTTAGGAATTCTGCCATCAGGAACGCGACAGCGCCCATGACGGGCGGCATCAACGCGCCACCAGTCGACGCGCAAGATTCTACGGCGCCAGCATAAACAGAGGGGTATCCGACCTTTTTCATTGTCGGGATAGTCAGCTTGCCCGTCGTCACCACGTTTGAAATTACGCTGCCGCTCAGCGAGCCAAAAAACCCGCTGGACAGAATAGCGACCTTCGCCGGTCCGCCCCGGCTGCGGCCCATCAAGGCGCTGGCAAAACTCATGAAGAAATCGCCGCCACCGGTGACGACAAGCGCCGATCCGAAAATTAGGAAGCCGATAAGCAAATTACCTGCGACGCGCATCGGCACGCCAATAATACTTTCAAAGCCCATCGCATGCGACCGGACTAGCTCCATCGGATCCTTCGAAACGCCCCAAAGAAAGCCCGGCGCCATATCAGTCCAGAGCGGAAACAGAAAAAACATCGCGACGATGACGAACAAGGCGAAGCCGCCCGCGCGGCGCACCGCTTCCAGCGACAAAAAACATATTATCGCGGCGACAAAGGTCGGTTCATCCGGCGCGACCAAGTCCCACCCTTGTTCGACCATATCGATCCCGTGATAGGACATGTACAAAGCAGAAACCAAGGTCAGCGCAAACAAAACCCAATCATAAAACGGCACCTTGAATTGGTCGGCTTTGCGCGCCGGAAAGACCAGAAACGAGATGGGCAGGAAAATACCGATCAGCAAGTAATAAAAGGAATTATCAACAAGAACATACCCCATCGGGTCCCAGCTAAACGCCTGGTTCATCGCAACGAGAATTCCGAACGCGCCGTATATTAGCGTAATCCAATACACGATGCCCGTGAGGCGGTCAGACGACGCGTCGTCCAGCATCTCGTCAAGTTTTGCCTCATCATTTTCGTTGAGTTCAGTTGTGTTGTTCACGTCTTTTATTCTCCCCATGAACGATGGCTCCCTCACCAGAAGCCTAAATCGTCAATTGCTATGTTCCTAATTGCTCCATCGTTCATGAAGACCAAACCTAGCGATCACCGCCGCTACCATATACCAACAAAATTACTTCACAATATTCAAATTGATTGAAAATTTAGTCACCCTGCCCGCAATAAGATAATCAAATCTAATGTTTCGCCAAGGACGTGTTTCGAATCGCCGACAAGGTCGTACTAGTGGTGATAACTTCGGGATCGATGCGAATTTCAATCAAGGAGATGCGGCGGGCGTTCATCGCCGCTTCAAACGCCGGCGCAAAATCTTCGGTCTTTTCCACCAACGCTCCGAAAGCCCCAAAGCTTTCCGCCCAGGCGGTGAAATCCGGGTTGGTCAACTCGGTCGCGATAACCCGTTCAGGATAGTCTCGTTCCTGATGCATTCGGATGGTGCCAAACATATTATTGTTAACCACAATGATGATCGGGTCGATTCCATGATGAACGGCAGTCGCAAATTCCTGACCAGACATCATGAAGCCGCCATCGCCGGCAAAACAGACAACAGGACGGGTTGGACACGCCAGACGCGCACCAATCGCAGCCGGAACGCCATACCCCATTGCGCCGCTGGTCGGCGCCACCTGAGAGCGATAGGCGCTATAGCGATAGAACCGTTGCGCCCAGCCGGAAAAATTTCCCGCGTCCGATACAACGATGCCTGTTTCGCCGATGCGCGCCTGAATTTCATGGATGACGCGCGCCATATCAACAGCGCCGGGTAGGCCCGCATTCGGCTTCAAATTGTCCAAATAATCGTTTCGCGCCGCTTCCCGCCACGCCGCCCACGTTGCATCACCGCCGATTGTTACATCACGCACAGACCCGGCGAACCGGTCCACGCCCGCGCAAATTGGCAAATCCGGCTGATACACGCGACCCATTTCATCCGGATCAGGGTAAATATGAATCAAGGTTTGCGAAGGCCGGGGGACGGACACCATTGAATAGCCGCCCGTCGTCATTTCGCCCAGCCGCGCGCCAACGACCAACAACAGATCGGAGTCCAGCACGCGAGCCTTCAAGGCGGCGCTGACGCTGGTGCCCAATTCGCCGACATAGCACGACAGATTATTATCCATGATATCCTGACATCGAAAGGACGCCGCTGTCGGTATATTATTGGCCTGCGCAAACGCGCGGATATCGTCGCACGCCTCAGCCGTCCACCCCCCGCCGCCGACGATCATCAAGGGCTTTTCCGCCGCCTTCAACAGCCCCATCATCGTGTCGATATCGGCGGGGTCGACCCCGGGCCGCGCAATTTTATACGGGCCCGCATCTTTAACTCCCGTCAGATCACGCAGCATGTCTTCCGGCAACGCCAGCGCGACGGGGCCAGGTCGCCCCGACATGGCGTGATGGAATGCCTGGCTAACCATTTCGGGTATCCGATCGGCATTTTCAATCTGCCCCACCCATTTACATATAGCGCCGTAGAATTGACGGTAATCAACTTCCTGAAACGCTTCGCGATACTCCTGATCTCGCGCCACCTGCCCTATGAAGATGACCATCGGCGTGGAATCCTGCATGGCGGTGTGAACGCCGATCGATCCGTTACAAGCGCCGGGACCGCGCGTCACCATTGCAATGCCCGGAAGGCCCGTCACCTTGCCATAGGCTTCGGCCATATTTGTGGCACCGCCTTCCTGCCGACACGTGACTGTCCGGATTTCGTTCGACGAATCATGCAAAGCGTCAATCAACGCCAGATAGCTTTCTCCCGGCACGCAAAACACCGTGTCCACCCCGTGTATTTTCAAGGCGTCGGCAAGCACCTGTCCGCCGGTTCGTTGCTCGGCGGCGTTGTTGCTGGCGTTATCGTTCATTTTTAAGTCTCTCCAATTTCTTAAACGGCGACGCCTTTATCCCGGACGGCACCTCTACAAATTCGGTGCCATGATGCGTTAGCTTTACCGTCCAAACAAGATCGTTTGACAGGCATTCTGGAAAGGCTTATCGGAACACATATGGAACAACTTGACCGACGGTTTCACCCGATTCGGGAAGATTTGGCGGCGGCATATTTGACGGACCAAATCACCGCGCTGCGTTATGTTGATGGTGAAGACTATCAAGTTACGAAGGGGACAGTGGCCTTGCGCCGCACCCCGCGTGACGACGCGCCTCTGGACACCGAACTGCTCTATGGTGAAAACGTGCGCGTTTACGAAACCATCAATGACTGGTCCTGGCTGCAAAACAAAACCGACAATTATGTCGGCTATGCACGATCTTCCGGTTTGAACGCCGTTTTACACAAACCCACGCATGGCGTTTGCGCCGTCGCGACGTTTCTCTACCCCGAACCTGACATGAAGGCACCGCCGCTGGATCGCATTGGGATGGGCGCACGCGTCACCGTCACGGACAACGCCGGTCCCTTCTTACGGAGCGTCGCCGGTGGATGGATATATAGCAAGCACTTGGCCCCCCTTGGCCAAAACGCCAGCGACCTCGCAGGGATTGCATTACAATTCCTCGGCGCGCCCTATCTATGGGGCGGGAAGACCAGCCTGGGATTGGATTGTTCGGGATTGGTTCAAATTGCGCTGGATCGTTGTGGCGTCCCTGCGCCGCGGGATACAGACATACAAGCGCGAAATATAGGGATCTCTATCGGCAACGGTGCGATCGACATACGGAACTTAATATTGGCCCGCGGCGACTTGATCTTCTGGCCCGGCCATGTCGGCATCTATGTCGATGAGAACATTTTCGTACACGCCAACGCCACCGAAATGGCGGTCACCGAGGCGTCGTTAGAAGACATTGAACGCGGCATTAAAACCACCACCGGCGACGTTATAACCGATATACGTAGGCTTTAAGAGGCATAATGATTAGTGATGGTTATTCCCAAATTTCATCTGGCTTGATTTCTCCAATCACGAAATTCTTGGCAACCGGACATAAGTTTTCGTGCCGATGCGAAGCTCGCTTTCGATGCGCAGCGTTCCGCCATGAAAGGCCACCAGTGAATTGACGATCGACAAACCCAATTCCGTCTCCCCCTGTCCGGTATGGTTCGTTTGGCGGATCTTCGCGAATGGCATCACAATCCGTTCCAAGTCTTTCTGAGGAATACCCGCGCCAGTGCCAGGACCTGATTGCGCTGCTTCAACCGGTTTCGCATCAATGATTTTGATCCGACCTTCCGACATGATGGTCTGCTGCGCCTCCAGTTGACGGTTCACCTCTCCCAGCAAGCTCCCTCACAAATCGTATTGCACTAGTTGTTGGCGAAAACGGCCCAATGTCGTTGCGTTAGGAAAGCGCTCAATGAAAAAAATTGAATATTTCACAGATCCAACGTTTCTCCATTCCATCGCTGCGCCGCAATAAATGCAACGACACCGCCGGCAAGTGAAAATAGCGTCATAATGTAGAACGCGCCACCACCCCACGATTCGTACAGACCACCCAGCAACGGCGAAATGACAGCCGACGCGACGCCCAACGCCACCGCGCCATGCAGGGTTTGCGCCGTGGCGGACAGGCTCGGTGGTATTGCGCGGGACAAAAACGCCATTGCGCCCAAATGCGCGGCGCCGAAGGTCACCCCATGAAGCGCCTGCGCGACAAACAAAACGGAAAGATCGGTGCTGAACGCAAGCAACGGCCAGCGCATAACGCCCGCAACAGCCGCCATCATCAACAAACCCGCCGCGCCGAATCGAGCCGTTAAGGCCGCACCAAACGAAAACAATACAATTTCCGCCACGACGCCTTCAGCCCACAAAACACCAATGATGAAATCATCGATGCCAGCGTCGCGCCAATGCAGCGTTCCGAAGATATAAACCACCAGATGACTGGTCTGCAGCAACGCGCTTGCCAGGATAAATAAAGCGAATCGCGGTTCGGACATCAAACGCCAAAACACGCGAAACACATTGGATTGAACCGGCAGCGCCTCGACACGGGTGTCCGGTGTAATGAGGCATACGACGGTCACAACGGCGAAAGTTGCTAGCAACGACCAGAAGATCGCTGATTCCGGCCAGACATCTAGAATTTGGCCCCCTGCCAAAGTCGCAAGAATAAAGCTGATGGACCCCCATAGCCGGACGCGGCCATAATTCAAACGACCCTGCCGGGCGTTCACCAACGCCAGGCTGTCGCCCAAAGGATTGATCGTTCCCCACATCGCGCCAACAACAACGGCGACCAACGCGAATTGCCACATTTCGCTACACAGTTCGTAGGCGGCAAACGCGACGGTTGCGCCCAAGGACAGCAGCACCATTGGTTTTCTCCGGTCGCCACGCCGGTCCACCACATGGGCGATTAGAGGGTTCGTCAGAATGCGCGTAAACCGTCCAATCGCATAAAGCAGACCAATTTCCACCGGCCCCAGGCCCCGACTTTCCAGCCAGACCGGCCAAAATGGCAGATACAACCCTGCCGATAGGAAGACGGCGAAATAGAACACGCTCATCCGTACCGCGATGGAGCGGTCGGAAACTTCTTGTTCGCCGTTTGGCGACGCAGACATAGTCATGCGCCGCGCAGTAAGCTGTTCCACGACTCGACGCAACTAGTTTCACGCAAGCACGGCGTGGCGTACGTTATCCGAGAATGGAATACAGTAGATCGAGCGGCGGTGCCTCCACCTCTGCTTGACACAACATGTCATGCACCTGCCCGCGATGGTGCATTTGATGATTGAAGAAATGTTGCATAATCACGCTCCGAACCATGGCGTGCGGATCGCCAGATGTCGTCTTGAA
>JAPKDL010000132.1 GCA_028822585.1 Alphaproteobacteria bacterium
GGCACCTAGGCCACTTTAACTATATCTTTGGATCCTTCGCCGGCGATAGTTGTGCGGATCATGACGCGAGCATGCTTGTCGCGCGCGAATGGGCGGCCCCTGTGGACGACCGCTCGGTTGTCCCAGAGCACGGCGTCCTTCTCAGACCATTTGTGAGTATAGACGTTTTCGGGCCGCGTTGCGAACCCAATCAGCTCGGTGATCAAGGTCTTCGCTTCCGTTTCCGACATGCCGATGATCGCCCCTGCATGCGAGCCGACATAGAGGGCACGTTTACCTGTCTCCGGAATGTCGCGCACCAACGGGTGTTCGACTGGCGGTAGCTCGTTGTACTCGGCCTTAGTCATCAGCCGCTTGTCTGTATTGTTTCGTGATGTCGCGAAGTGGTGGATCGCAATGCGGTCTTCGATCTTGACCTTCATTTCTTTGGGTAAATCCTCCCAGGCGGCAATCATGCCGGCGTATTCGGTCTCGCCGCCTTCGGGTGGCACAATCTTGGCTGAGAGCATAGAGGCGAGCGCGGTGACCGGCTTGAAAGAGCTGTCGCTGTGCCAAAGGGAATTCGCTTTGTGGACGAGGTTTAATTTGTGTGCTTCTGGCACGACTTTGCCGTCTTCGCCAATATTGGAAAGTATGACCAGCGGTGTTCCGGCGCCATAAGAGCCGACCTTCGTCGCCTCCAAAGGTCCGAGACGTCGACTGAACGCAATGTGTTGTTCATCGTTCAGTGGCTGGTCCGGGAAAACCAGGACGGAATATTTTGCGAATCCTTGGCGCAGCGCCTCGAAAGTTTCGTCATCCAGGTCGTCTCGTAGATCAACATCCGTAACCCGGGCGGCAAATCGTGGGTGCAGCTGTTCGAAGGTTGGCATCGTCTCAACCCATTCTTGTTCACGCTAAAAACTAGATCAGCCAAATGCGGCCATTTGGCAAGCCCTATCGCAACATGCAGTGGTTATCGCGACACGGCAGGTGCTTTCTTGCTGGGTTTCTTCTGACGTATCAACGGGGCACGCCTGTTCCCCGTCACGGCAATCGTAAGGCAGGTGGTGGCGGTCAGGTTTTTCGTAGGGAAAGTTTAGGGCGGAATATCTGCGACGGACAGGTAAAATGGGGTCTGGGTGGAGTTTCACTCAACACCCTTTGAATTCCTTACGGACACATTTACGGGCGAGTTTCTACGCTTTTTTCAGTTGGGATGGGGTCATCAATTTTGCAATATATAGTAAACGGAGCCCGATTCTCGCTGACTGCCGACGCCCATTCGAATGTTGTAGGACATCAACCGTTAGCAACGTTCCAGGCGTTACATTCGTTGTTAAACTCGCCGTGCGAATGTTCTGCGTGGTGGGCAATCTCTCCTACCCATCATTTTCCTTGCCGCAGAGATCAACAGTGACGATTATTCCAAAATGGTCGTCCCGTTTAGTGGATTTGGCATCAAGGTTGAGCACCCTGATGAACTGGATGCAGCACTTGAGGCGGGTATGGGATTCTCTGAAGGCGGCAAGACCGCGATTATCAACGTTATAATTAGCTAGGTGAGGTGTAAGTTGGATTTGGGTGACGATGACGTTCGCGATGCGGCAATTGATCTTGCCAATCAGCTGTGCGCTTTTGCGGCCGGGCGGTTAGGCAACGAGTTTATCGGTTTTTATTTGCTAGGCAGTCTTGCTCATGGCGGATTTAACCGTCGCTACAGTGATATTGATGTTGCGTTGATAACCGAAAACGGAGTTGATGAAGATTTTCTCAAAGTCCTGCAGGTGGAAGCTGAAGTAATCGACCCGGCCCTTGCTTACAAGGTCTCCTTGTTTTGGTCTGATAGTAAATTTTCTGTTGGCCGTTTTCCACCACTCGACCGGTTAGACTATATCGAGCACGCTATTGCTCTAAGGGAAGATAAAAAAATTATCGCGCCCAAACCGGAATCTGCGGAAATTAGAGACTATTTGCGTGGTGCGCCGTTTGAACAATGGGCAAACCGGGGAACTGTCTTTTCGAGGCAATCGGAGCTAGATATAAATGATCGGAAGTCTTTTCTGAAAACTCATCTCTATCCGGCGCGATTTGCTTTTAGCTGGTTAACCGGACAGATAGGATCAAACGACACGGCGTTGAAATATCTTCACAATAATCCGGTCAAAGGGCTTGATATGGTGTTGATGGACCGTGCCTTGGCTTGTCGTCACGCTGCCGCGGATCCTGATATTCTGTTTGATGACCGAACTTCTTTGCCCGCTCAATACCAAGCCTGCGCAAAACTAATGGAGTAAGAATAAGGTGAATGTTTGAACATCGGCCTTTCCCCTAGGTTTTCAGCATCACCTTTTGTTTGTGCCGTATTTGAAACCCCTAAATTGATGAGGAACAAGCTACCGCGACTATAATTTGTTCTCACAGAGTAATATTTAGGTACCCCTATCTAACTTCGGTGGTAACTCAAGTCCTACGGCCACCCGATTTTTTCGGGAGTGACTTTCGGACCCTTGCCTCTGCACCAATCCAGAGGAATTCCATTGCGGTCTGTTCTCGCACTATCACGGAGGCATATTAAATGATTGCCCAGATCGTTTGGTGTATCCTTCTACTTAGATATCTGAAATGTGTTGGAATAACGTTTGGGGAAAATAAAATGAGCCTATGCCAAATACGCAATAATATTAGGTGAACAGCGCCTGATGACTGACCGGTAGGAAGCTTGTAAAAGGGTTTGGGCGGCTGCCGAAGCGGTGTATGGTCTAGCGTTGACGGAAAAATTGGAAGTGGATGGCGCGCGAACCGAACAACTCCGCGGCAGTGCATGACCCGTTAAGTGGCTTTGATGGAAGCGGCGGTCTTGTGGATATGCTGTTGGAAATCAGTCAACGTGAATGATTTTCTGATAAAGCCCGTCATGCCGCTTTGCGCAGCTTGCGCGATATATCCCGTGTCATTCATAACGGTCAGCATGACAAAAAGGATTTATGAATCTGGTTCACACACTTGTCGCAAGAATTTCAATTCTGACGTATTTAGCATCATTCAACTGCTGACGATAAGGTCAAAGGTTTCCCTAGTTTATTGGAAGATGTCCCAAGCACTTTGGCCATCTTCCGTTGTGCGAATGTTGGAGGAGCCAATGAGGATGCAAAGCAAATTTTACTACCGTAAAAATATTTGTTTCGTCGTTGACAATTAGAATTTTGAGGCAGGAAATTTTTGGCGCTTCGGTCATGTTATGACAGGTTTTCATTTTTTTAATTCAAAAAGGGAATGGTTAATTATCCTTATGCGTCGCAATAATAACTGGGCCGTTTGGCTATTGAGATTCAATCAGGGGAAAACTTATGACTACGCTTGCAGAACAACTCTGGACTTGTCGCCGGGACGGCAGCGCTATCGACATTCCGGCGGATGGCGGTCCCTCCGATGTGAGCGCGGCCTTGGAAATTCAACGGGAAGCCGTCGCGCTCTCCGGTTTGGGCAGCGTCGGCTTTAAGGTGGGCTCGACAAGCGCCGAAGCGCAGAAAGTCCTCGGGACGACGGAACCGGGTGCGAGCCCTGTCCTGTTCGATTATTTTTTTGAAAGTCCGGCTAAGATACTCGTTGACGTGGCGCATGAGCCAGCGGTCGAAGGTGAATTTGCTTTGCGGCTCGCGCGCGACCTGCCGCCCCGTGATGAAGAATATAGTTTCGATGATGTTTGGGACGCGGTGGAAGGTGTAGCGGGGGCGATTGAAGTTGTCGGCTCCAGATTCGTGGGCGGGCTCGCCGGGAAAGGCCGATTGCTGACGACGGCGGATTTTGGCGCGAATATCGCTCTCGCGGTCGGGCCTTGGACTAGTGATTGGAAAGGCTTCGACTTGGCCGCGCACGAGGTCCACGTATCACTTGATGGTACGGTACGAGAATCAGGTATCGGCGCCCGCGCGCTTGGTCACCCGGTCAACGTGCTGCAATGGCTCGCCAATAAGCAATCGCAAACCGGTCGTGGGTTATTGGCGGGTGAAATCATCTCCACCGGCACCTGCACTGGCCTTCTCTCCGTGGCACCCGGCGATAATGTGGTCGCGGATTTCGGTGCACTCGGTCAAGTTGAGATTCGGTTTCTGCGCCAGCCTCACTGCTAAACCTGCGGCGGTACTGGAGAGAGAACCTGTTTGCCGTCGAAATGAGCTCACGGATTGTCTGGAACGAACAAGGCGGAATTGGGGCTTCGGCCTAGGTCATCAATTCTCTAAAAGCTTATAAGCCAACAGTCAGGGATTCATACGAAGTTATAAATATGAGTTGATAATCCGCTACTGGGCTGTTCTCCGCTTCCCATTCAACGACGGCCTCAGCTTCACGCTCTGGACTACAATCTCGGCTGATTAAAATCAGCGCAAGGGTAGTCCGCCACGCCCGTAGAATCACCTTCCAGCTTGCAGAAATTGCGGTCGGCGGGGATTTGTTCAATGGCATCCTTGCCCGCCACCCACCGGCTCCGCGCTCCACCGGTTCCCGTATGACGTCGTCAGCGATAAAACCTGGGCGAAAGGGGCTCCACAGGTTTGACCACATGGGTGTCGACCAGACCAAAAGTTGTTTCAACCCTGGCCGCATGGCCAGAAGGCGTCCTCACGTCACCCGTCAGATTCCCGTATCACGGCAACGCGTATCCAAGAGGCTTGATTGGAGCACAAAATAGCGACAAGGTGCAGGTAAAGGCACTCTACTTGAGGAATGTCAGCTTATGCAGAGGTCTCTAGATAATAACGGGGTGGAAATTCATGTCTGCTAAATATAATACACTCATTATGGGCGCGTCTTATGGATCGCTATTGGCGATCAAATTATTGCTCGCCGGTCATTCGGTTAAATTAGTTTGTCTGCCGGACGAAGCGGATTTGTTCAACAAGGACGGCGCGCGCGTCCGGATGCCAATCCGTGGTCGTGACGAACTTGTGGAAATCGATTCCCGCAACCTGCCGGGCACATTGTCCGCAGCGGGTCCCAATGACGTAGACCCTGCTGATTACGACCTTATAGCACTTGCGATGCAGGAACCGCAATTCCGCGCCCCTGGTGTGCGGGAATTGCTGGACAAGGTCGCCAAGTCGAAAAAGCCCTGCATGTCGATTATGAATATGCCGCCGCTGCCGTATTTGAAGCGGATTCCGGGTCTCAATACCGATGAATTGACCAAATGCTATACGGATCACACGGTTTGGGACAATTTTGAGCCAGGATTATTGACGCTGTGCAGCCCCGATCCTCAAGCCTTCCGCCCGCCGGAAGAACCAACGAACGTCCTTCAAGTCGCCTTGCCGACAAATTTCAAAGCCGCGCGATTTGATTCCGACGAACACACCGCCATCCTGCGTCAGATGCAGGCTGATATTGAAGCAATCCGATTTGATCCAGGCGATGGCCGCGGCGAAATTGAGCTGCCCGTTAAATTGAAGGTCCATGATTCGATTTTTGTGCCGCTGGCCAAATGGTGCATGCTGGTCGCGGGCAATTACCGTTGTGTCCAGAAAGACGATATGCGTTCCATCAAGGATTCGGTCCACAGCGATATAGATAAATCGCGCTCGGTCTATGAATGGGTGGCGAAATTATGCCGTGACCTTGGCGCGGACGCCGCGGACCAGGTGCCGTTTGAAAAATATGCAAACGCCGCGAACAGCCTGGTAAATCCATCCTCGGCAGCACGGGCGCTGGCGGCCGGTGTGCCAAATATCGAACGGGTCGATTGTCTTGTGAAGACAATTTCGGCGCAACAGGGCAAACAACTCGACGTTGTCGATGAAATCGTTGCCCTGGTTGATGGATGGTTGGAGAAAAACCGCTTGGCGCAATAGCCCACGATTCCTCAAGGTGATAAACGACAGCTACTCAATCCGTTGTCCATCCTCCCTGGTGCCAGCGATTATGGATGACCGTGGCATGGTGTCGCCCCCACCAGGGAAATGGCCAGCGCCACCGGTGCCTGGGTGCTGCACCCCCACGAACATGGTTTTGTCTCCTCGCTCCAACAAAGTCCCGTCACCTCGCATCCGCGCGGTCCCAGCAGGAACCGATGAATTTCCCCCGTGCCAGGATCGCCGACGGGGGCGGCCTGTACCTGCAAGTGTCCTGGGCCGGAGCCAAATCGTGACTCTTTAAATTCATGCTCAATGGCCGTGCACGGGAGATGGGCCTTGGATCGTTGAAAGCCGTCAGCTTGGCCAGTGCCCGCGAAAAGGTGACGTTCTGCCGTTCCTCACTAGCAGACGACATTGACCCGATTGAAGCCCGTAAAACAGTTCATGGTCGAGGTTCGGCAACGGAACGGAAGACGATTACCTTCGAGGAAGCGGCAAATAGCCTATATAGCCGCCCATGAAGCTGGTTGGAAAAGTGCCAAGCACGCGTCCCAGTGGCGCAACACTCTCGCAGCCCATGCTTACCCTGTTGCGGGCAGGCTTTTGGTAACGTCGATACTCGGCGCAGCTGAAGACGGCTTCGTCTTCCGATCAAAGAAACATCTCCCGCCCCTGTTTGATCCGGTTGGGGTGAACATCGAACTGTTGTCAAAGCTCACCAAGGGTCTGTTCGCCGCGAATAGCGGCGAGGGCAACCTTCGACTTGAAAGGAGGTGTTTGATTCCGGCGGGGACCTCGTGTCATGTTGGGTCTCCTATTGAGGGTAGTTTATGCCCGTTACGAGTCGAAAACCCACCTATCTCAGGTGTCCAGATTTCCCGAGCCACTTCTGTAATTCACTCTCTGTAGCTAAATGCTGTTAAAGAATGTTGTCTAATCATCGCGCCTCTGATCAACCCCCCCTCACGTTGGCCGGCCAGACGGCATCGGCAGTGATGATATAAGGGGCAGAGCACCTCTACCCTCTATTCCACTCCTGCGTCCACCGCTTAGTCCAAAATCAACAATGCAGCCCTATTCGCCCATCGATGCGCGAGAATACATGGTTAAAGTACTGCTCAGATCCTGCCCCGAATCCTGATTTACCCCACGACGCTACACAGGATCCAAGCACGTGTGAGGACTGTTCTCACCCAGCATATTCTGTAAATATATATTGTATGTTCCAACGTTTGCCGAATAGGTCCTCAAAATGCTGACCGATCGTTATGACAATCACCTGACGACTCAATCATCATCCGCTCGTGATGCTTATATTTCCGGAACCGATGCGATCTTGTCCGCCAGCGCGGGCGCGGAAGAGTGCTTAAATCAAGCGATTTTCGCAGATGATGGATTTGCGTTAGCGCACACCGCTTTGGCGCGGTCCTATCAGATATCTGCGCGCGGCGCAGATGCCGCGAAATCTATTGCACGTGCTCGTGAATTGGTCGCAGGTCTCTCGGATCGAGAAAAAGGGCATGTCGCCATGATGGGCCACCTTATCGATGGCGATGGCCCGTCCGCCTATGCGGCGGCTCGACGACATCTCCGCGAATTTCCTCGGGATGCCGTGGTCGCCCAGCCTTTAACAGGTGTCTTCGGATTGATTGGTTTTAGCGGCATTGCCGGTCGTGAAGCGGAACAGCTCGATTTTTTAGCGCGCCTCGCACAGCATTATGGAGACGATTGGTGGTTTAGCAGTGTGTACGCATTCGCCCAGATCGAAGCTGGGCAGATGGACCGCGCGTTGAAAACCATCGAAATTTCCCTGAAAGGAAACCCCCGCA
>JAPKDL010000133.1 GCA_028822585.1 Alphaproteobacteria bacterium
CAAATCACGGAAAAAATTAGTTAGAATAGAGAACAGTTGGTTAAAATAAGTTATAGACGACTGGTCTATTTTTGACTATAGCCTCTTTCATGAGCATACAGAACATTGCTCTCGACTGGCAAACGAGACCGTTGGGGAAGGGCCAATCTTAATGTCCGATGTTGAAGCTTCGTTGGCGCGCAACGACACGTTGCCCAAGCGGGTCTTGCATAATGAACAAGTCAGAGGCTCCGAAATCGGGTTTCGGGAAAAAGACCTGGGCATCTGGCAGTCCTACACTTGGCTCGAGACCGCTGAACAAATTCGCGCGCTGGCCTGCGGGTTGGCGAAACAGGGCCTGGCGCGCGGCGACAGGGTCGCCATAATTGGCGACAACCGACCGCAACTTTACTGGGCGTTTTTCGCAATTCAAAGTATTGGCGCGACGCCCGTACCGCTGTATCAGGATTCGGTTGCGGAAGAGATGCAATATGTCCTCCAACACGCCGACGTGCGCTTCGCCATTGTGGAAGACCAGGAACAAACCGACAAAGTGCTGTCGGTGATGGATCAATGCCCGATACTTGAAAAAATTATTTACGAAGACCCGCGCGGCATGCGCCATTACAAACAGGATTTCGTCTTATGCTATGCGGATGTTCAAGAACAGGGCCGTGAATTTGATCGCGTAAATTCGGATTTCTATCTGTCGGAAATCGCCAAGGGCGCCGGCGCTGACATGGCGGTCATTCTATACACATCGGGCACCACGGGACGCCCCAAAGGCGTGATGCTGAGCGCGGACAACTTCATCGAATCCTCGCTACGTTTGGCGGAAATGGAGAATTTGACGTCGAAGGAGGAGATGATCTGCTATATGCCGATGGCGTGGGTGGGCGATCATTTATTCTTCGTTCAAGGCGTTGTACTTGGGTTCACCATCAGTTGCCCGGAAAGCGGCGAGACGGTGATGAGCGATTTGCGCGAAATCGGGCCAACTTATTATTTTTCACCTCCCGCAATTTTTGAATCTCTGTTGACCAGTATGACGATCCGCATGGAAAACGCCGGAGCCTGGAAGCGCAAGATGTTCACCTATTTCAAATCCGTCGCCGAACGCGTTGGCGTTGACATCCTGGAAGGGCGTCCTGTGCCCCTCTTCGACCGGCTGCTCTACAAGCTTGGGGATCTTTGTGTTTTTGGGCCTTTACGGAATAATCTGGGACTGAGCCGGGTACGGATCGCCTATACCGCCGGTGCACCACTAGGGCCGGAAGTGTTCAACTTCTATCGCGGTATTGGCATTAACTTGAAACAGTTATACGGACAAACCGAATGCTCGGCGTATGCCTGCATTCAACGCGACAGCGATGTCCGGCCGGACACAGTCGGTCCACCCGCCAACGCCTGCGACGTCAAAATTGACGCGAGCGGCGAAGTGCTTATCAAGAGCCCCGGGAATTTCATGGGTTACTTGAAGAACGATGAGGCCACGAAGGAAACCAAGGATGCGGATGGTTGGCTGCATACGGGCGACGCGGGCATCATGACCGATGAAGGCCATCTCAAGGTGATCGATCGGGCCAAGGATGTCGGAAAGTTGAACGATGGTGGGCTGTTTGCGCCGCAGTATATTGAAAACAAGTTGAAATTCTTCCCCTTTATCCGCGAAGCCGTGGTCCATGGTGCGGGGAAGGACCATGTAGCCGCCTTTATCAACATTGATTTGGAAGCGGTTGGCGACTGGGCCGAACGCAATGGCGTCAGCTATTCGGGCTATACGGATTTAGCGGGTCAGTCGGGCGTTTATGACCTAATCCAAAAAAATATCGCCGAAGTCAATAAAGGCCTGGCGTTTGATTCGGAACTTTCGTCATCGCAAATTCGCCGTTTCCTGATCTTGCACAAGGAACTGGACGCCGATGACGGTGAATTAACCCGGACCCGTAAAATTCGTCGTAGCGTCATAGCGGAACGGTACGATGATTTAATCAACGCGTTGTATTCAGACAGCGACCATATATCCGTTGAAGCCAAGATGACCTTCGAAGACGGCCGCACAGGCGTGATCAGGGCGGATCTGGCAATCCGCGATGTGCAGACTTTTACGCCCCTGCGCGAGGCTGGTTAACGGACGCTACACACGGACATTACGCAATGAAAGATAAGGTAGACAGCGAATGAGCGCTCAAGAGCGTGTCTTCAACGAAACGTTATTATCGGTGGAAAATATCTCGCTGTCTTTCGGTGCGGTCAAAGCCATTAGCGATGTAAGTTTCGATATCAAGAAGGGTGAAATTCGCGCCATCATTGGCCCAAATGGCGCCGGAAAAACATCGATGCTGAATTGCATCAATGGCTTTTATCACCCGCAACTCGGTCAAATGGTTTACAAAGGTGCGGTGCGAAAACAGATGAAGCCACATGAAACCGCGGCCAACGGCGTGGCGCGCACGTTTCAAAATGTGGCACTGTTTCGCGGCATGACCACGCTCGACAACATCATGACCGGGCGAAATCTGAAAATTAACAAATGGAAGACCTGGTTGCTGGCGGCAGCGATCTTTGTTGGTCCGACCCGCGACGAGGAACGCGTGCACCGCGCGTTCGTCGAGGAAATCATCAAATTTCTGGAAATCGAAGCAATACGTAAAACGCCAGTGGGCCGCCTGCCCTATGGATTGCAAAAGCGGGTGGAGCTGGGCCGGGCGTTGGCGGCGGAACCGGAGCTATTGTTATTGGATGAACCGATGGCAGGCATGAACCTGGAAGAAAAACAGGACATGTGCCGCTTTATTTTAGATGTTAACGACGAATTCGGCACCACGATCGCGTTGATCGAACATGACATGGGCGTGGTGATGGATATTTCAGATCGCGTGGTGGTGTTGGACCACGGCTCCAAGATCGCCGATGGAACGCCTGATGAGGTAAAAAAAAACCAGGATGTAATCGACGCCTATCTTGGCGTCCCGCATTAGGCGAAAGGGCAAAGTTGCGATGGAATTTATCGAAATGGTGCTGTTTGCGCCTATCCTGGATATGGTGGATTCACCGGAGTTTTTTATTGAAGTCATTATCGGCGGGCTTGTCGCCGGGGTTATGTATTCGTTAGTGGCGCTCGGCTTCGTGTTGATTTTTAAAGCGTCCAGCGTGTTCAACTTTTCCCAAGGCGTGCTGGCCTTGTTCGCGGCTTTGACCCTGGTCGGGCTCATGGACGGTACCGTGCCGATACTGCTGATTGATTCGGGATTTCCCCTACCAGCCTGGGCAGCGATCATTGTCACCGGCCTGGTGATGGTGGGCTTGGCCTTTTTGATCGAACGGATTGTGTTGCGCCCGCTGGTTAACCAGGATCCAATCATTTTGTTCATGTCGACCATTGGCTTGGCGTTCGTACTTGAAGGCTTCGGTGATATTTTGTGGGGCAGTGAGGTTAAAGCGCTGGATGTCGGCATTCCGACAGGGAATTTCCTGATTGGTGAAATCCAACTACAGGTCTTCGACATGTGGGCGGCGGGCATCGCCGCGTTCATGGTTCTGGTTCTGGCGGTATTCTTTCAAAAAACCCGTCTGGGCCGCGCCTTGCGGGCAGTCGCGGATGACCATCAGGCGGCGTTGTCGGTGGGCATCCCACTCCGCAATATCTGGATTGTCGTCTGGGCGGTGGCGGGCTTTGTCGCCTTGGTCGCAGGCATTATGTGGGGGTCATCATCGGGCGTGCAGTTTTCGCTGTCGCTGATTGCGCTGAAAGCGTTGCCGGTGTTGATCCTGGGCGGCTTCACCTCAGTGCCGGGCGCCATTGTTGGCGGCTTGATCATCGGTGTCGGGGAAAAAGTGGCCGAAGTGTATTGGGGACCCATGGTCAATGGCGCGATTGAAAATTGGTTCGCCTATGTATTGGCGTTGGTCTTTCTGTTGTTCCGGCCCCAGGGCCTGTTCGGCGATAAGATAATCGAAAGGGTTTAAAGCAATGTTCTATCGTGAAGCTGGGCAGCTTAAATCCAGTTACGCCGGCGACGAGGCGATATTTCCGATTGTTCAAGACAGATGGGCGATGGCCGTGCTCTTGCTGTTCGTGTTCGGCGTATTGCCCTTCATTGGAACGGAATATTTTTATCAAGCGATCCTCATTCCGGTGATGGTGTATTCCGTGGCGGCGATTGGCCTAAATCTGCTGACCGGGTATTGTGGTCAGTTGTCGTTGGGCACGGGTGCCTTCATGGCGGTTGGTGCGGTCGCGTGCTTTAAACTGGCGACGGCGTTTCCCGAAATGAACCTGATTATCGTCTTTGTCCTGTCTGGCTTGGTCGCGGCGGGTACCGGTTTGCTGTTCGGTATTCCCAGTTTGAGGATTAAGGGGTTTTATCTGGCCGTGGCCACCTTGGCGGCGCAGTTCTTCCTCAGTTGGCTATTCAATAAGGTCACCTGGTTTCAGAATTACGCGCCGTCCGGCACTATCACTATGCCACCGCGCGAAGTCTTTGGGTTCGTTATCACCGGCGCCCACGCCAGCGCCGAAGCCCGATTTGTGTTCTGCGCCATTGTCGTGACAATTCTCGCTTTGGCCGCCAAGAATATTGTGCGCGGTCCAATCGGTCGGTCCTGGATGGCGATCCGTGATCAGGACATCGCCGCCGAATTGATCGGCTACCGGCCCTTTCAAACCAAGTTAATGGCGTTTTCGGTGAGTTCTTTTTATGTCGGTTTCGCCGGCGCGATGGCGTTCGCTTTGTGGCTCGGCAGTGTAGAGACCGCCGAAGCGTTCGACATCAACCAATCGTTCCAGATCCTCTTCATGATCATCATTGGCGGCCTTGGCAGCATTCTAGGGTCGTTTTTAGGTGCCGCGTTCATCGTTTTGATGCCTATTATTTTGACGAATGTCTTCGTCGGCATCTTCGATATGCAGGCCGTCACCGCCAAGCACATAGAATTCATTGTGTTCGGCGGCCTGATCATTTTCTTCCTGATCGTGGAGCCGCAAGGCATGGCGCGATTGTGGCAATTGACAAAAGAAAAGCTGCGTTCGTGGCCGTTCCCATACTAATTCAATCGCGACGGTGGCGCGGTTTTATATAGAAGTATTCGTCCATCGAAAACATGTTAGAGTAGTGGTTGTCTAGGTTTAAGAAAGCACGAGAAGAACGTTTTCACAAAAGAGAAACCAAAGGGAGACTGTTGATGACACTCAAGAAATTAACATTCGGTCTCGGCGCCGCCGCCATGATGGCGAGCGTCACGGCTGTCGATGTCGCAGTAGCAGCGGACCAGCTTTTCATTCCAGGTCTGGTATACCGCACGGGGGCATATGCGCCTAACGGGGTGCCATTTGCGAATGGCTTCAAGGACTATATCACGCTGATTAACGAACGGGACGGCGGCGTCAACGGCGTCAAGCTTGTCTACGAAGAATGCGAGACTGGCTACAACACTAAAGTTGGCGTTGAATGCTACGAAAAAATGAAATCCAAAAATCCCGTGGTGGTGATACCCAACTCGACGGGCATTACCTACCAGCTCATCCCAAAAACGGCGGTGGACAAAATTCCGCTGTTGACGATTGGGTATGGCCGCACATCGGCCGCAGTTGGTTCCGTGTTCCCGTGGGTGTTCAATTATCCCGCGACATATTGGAGCCAGGCGACCGCCGTTATCCGTTATATTGGTAATCAAGCCGGCGGCATGGACAAGCTGAAGGGTCAGAAAATTGCCCATATCTATCACAACAGCGCCTATGGCAAGGAAGCCAACCCGACGCTGAAAGTGTTGGCCAAAAAATATGGCTTCAAACTGACCTTGCTGGCGGTGGATCACCCCGGTCAGGAACAGAAAGCCACATGGCTTCAAATTCGCCGTAAAAAGCCGAATTGGATTTTCATGTCCGGCTGGGGCGTGATGAATCAGGTCGCGATTAAAGAGGCCGCCGCCAATAATTTTCCCATGGATCATTTCATTGGAAACTGGTGGTCGGGTTCGGAAAACGACGTGGTGCCAGCCGGCATGGGGGCGAATGGGTATAAATCCGCAACATTCCATCCCGCAGGCTCCGACACCAAAATGCATGCCGACATGCGTAAACATGTCTATGCGAAAGGTCTGGGTGCCGGAAAGGAAAGCCGGATCGGTGAAGTGCTGTATCTTCGCGGTATGATCAACCACGCCTTGGTGGTCGAAGCTATCAGCCGGGCGCAGAAAAAATATAGCGTCAAGGTGCCGAATGGCGATCAAATGCGGTGGTCGTTTGAAAATTTGACCATGAAGGACGCCGATTGGAAACGGCTTGGTCTGACCGGATTCCCGAATATCGATGTGACCTGCAACGATCATGAGGGTGCAAAGGGCGTGTTGTTCCAACAATGGGATGCGAAGAACAAAAAGTGGAATAGCGTCAGTGACTGGGTTCCAGTCATGCGGGACATCGTTCGCCCGATGATGGAAGCCGACGCGGCCAAATACGCGAAGGAAAACAATATCACGCCACGCAACTGCAGTTAATCGGGACGCAATCCTGATAAAACTGTGACCCGTGATCAAGACAACAATAAGGCACCATTAGTGACATGTCCGATCTTTTAACCGTGAATAACATCGAGGTGATCTACGATCACGTTATCCTGGTGTTGAAAGGCGTGTCGCTTTCGGTTCCCGAGGGGGGCGTCGTCGCCCTTCTCGGGGCCAATGGGGCTGGCAAGACCACCACGCTAAAAGCAATTTCCAATTTGCTAGGGGCCGAACGGGGCGATGTCACCAAAGGCTCTATTACCTACGACGGTAACGATGTTACCGGTCTGGAACCGTCCGACATGGTGAAGCGCGGCGTTATCCAAGTGATGGAAGGACGGCGTTGTTTTGAACATTTATCCGTTGAAGAGAATTTATTAACCGGGGCGTACACACGAGGCGGGGCCCGCCAGGCCATCGCCGACGACCTGGAAATGGTGTATAATTATTTTCCACGTTTGCGCGAACGCTACAAATCCTTGGCAGGCTATATATCTGGCGGCGAGCAACAAATGGTCGCCATTGGCCGCGCCCTGATGGCCCGCCCTCGATTGATCCTGCTAGATGAACCCTCCATGGGGTTGGCACCCCAATTGGTGAAGGAAATTTTCGAAATCGTCGCGCGGCTGAACAAGGAACAAAATGTGTCCTTCCTGCTGGCGGAACAAAATGTCTCCATCGCTTTAACCTACGCCGACACCGGTTATATTCTGGAAAACGGTCGCGTCGTCATGGAAGGCGAGGCCAAGGCGTTGTCCGAAAACGAAGACGTGAAGGAATTTTACCTAGGCGTCAGTCAAGGCGACCGTGTCAGTTTCAGCGACACCAAGCATTATCGGCGCCGCAAACGCTGGCTCGCCTGATCCCGAATAAATCCGCACCAGAAGACCCGCTTGTCGCCGTTCCCGGCGGAAAGATCGCATTCCGGCAGGAACTCGCCGACACCAAAGCGGACAAGGATAAGACGCGGGCCTATCTACGCCGCGTGTCAATGATCGCCAGTTTGGACCAACACTAAATCCCTAAACCCTTAAACTTAGGAATTGCAGCCATGGCCGTGACCAAGACACATAAGGAATTCCACGCCGTTGATTTTGATAACGGCTGGGCGACGCCGGAGGGG
>JAPKDL010000134.1 GCA_028822585.1 Alphaproteobacteria bacterium
GAAGAAATCACGATAGACAGACAGTCAGATCATCAATATTCCGAAGCAGGCGGGGGCTAGTGCGCCTGTTCCAAAGTTTCGCCGGGAGCATGGCTGACGCATCAGCGAATTCCCGCAAAGCGCGGGAGCGGCCGGCAATTGGCACGTCGATCATGACACCATCCACCGTGGTCGCACCCTGGCCGGTGGTGAGGGCCGCGTCATAGGCGTTGACGATCTTGCGGGCCTGGGCAATTTCGGCTTTGGATGGGCCATAGATCTCGTTGCAGACCTTGACCTGGTTCGGGTGGATGCATGAGGCCATGCGGAAGCCGGCGCGCTTCGAGTTCGTAAAGATCTGTTGGAGCTTCTCGATGTCCCGGAATTCAGAAATTGACCAGATAAGCTGCTAGCCTCTCGCGCGTCAAGCCGACGTTTTGGTCGGCCCATAGTGTCTGCTAAGGCCGCGCCTTTTTCGACGCCGCCGCCAGGACCGACAGTTGTAGCGTTCCGATATTCGTGTTAGCGCCCGATTGGTTCGAATCAAGCCACGTCTTTACGGGAATGTTAGCGGCTTTGGAAATGGCGTTGAGTTTCTGCAATGAGCTAAGCGCGTGCCAGCCTTTTGGAACGATTCCCGAAACGCGAGGTTCGTTTGCGTGCGCCGTCTGACCCAACTGTACAATGGCGGGGTATAAATTATCTATGAGGGCGCTATAGACTGCGTCGTTTTCGCGCGATCCGGCGTCTTTGCGCACATCCGTCCCGTGTTTAGCTTGAAAATCATTTTCCAAAACCAAGGAGGACGCATCGAAGTCAACTTCGCAGCCATTGGACTGTTCGAGGTAAACCGTATCTCCGTCCAACTCCACCACAACGCCAACTACATTGGCTGTGACATTTCGAACTGTGTCTCCAACATTAAACATAGAATTTCCAGCCTCTATCCTGTTGCGTTGTCTCAAGCTGCGCCACTAGGTCACGATTGTCATGCCGACACCCGACATTTGCGTAATTTCTGATTTCTGCGGTGAGCCCCAAATTTTATCCATTCAAAGGTAGAGTCCTTAGGTTGGGATTGATGCCCTTTTAGGGCGTTTAACGCAATCTGATAATGCGGTGTTTTGTTGTTAGATTGCGCGGCAACTTCGGTAGGTGCTTTCCCACCATAGGCGGAATGCGGCCTGATGTTATTGCCGTCTCTGTGACAGGCGGCCAGAATTTCGCGTGCATGATGCAGCTACGAGAACAGCGTTTCATTCAAACATTCATCGCGCAAGCGTCCATTGAAGCTTTCAATGAAGGCGTTCTGCGTTGGCTTGCCTGGCGCGGTGTAATGCCAATTTGCCTTGTGATCTTGCTACCATTCGAGCATGGCGATGGTACGATCACAACGGTGACACTACCATTCGGCAGAGATTAAATTGCTATCTCCTGGATATTTCCAACACGTCTACCGACCCGAAGAAGTCGGGCCGATATCGGTGCAGGTGCCGAATGGTGTCATCGGTATCCTGGTTGAGGACGAAGCCGAGGCCGTCAGTGTCGCGCGCCAATACATGTCTTATTTCCAAGGGCGCATCGACGAATGGAATTGCCCCGATCAACGGGAACTTCGTCACGTAGTGCCGGAAAATCGTCTTCGCAGCTACGACATGCGAACTGTGATTGAAACACTAGCCGACGACGACTCCATGCTCGAAATTCGTCGAGGTTTTGGTCATGGCATGATCACGGCGTTCATTCGAGTTGAGGGGCGTCCGCTCGGCGTCATCGCCAACAATCTGATGCATCTTGGAGGCGCGATCGATTCAGATGCAGCCGAACGGGCGCTATTGCCGAATGGCGTTAAATTACCGCCCGAACCCGGCGCAATATGGATTTCTATGATATGTGTCTTTTCTTCTGACAAGATAATTCCTTTGACGTTGCCCGTCCCCTTCAAAGGTTATGGAACGTCGTGCGGGACAGTCGGTGCAACTCCCGGGAACGCCATGCCTGCAGGGCGGCCCGTGTCGGTTAGTGAACCGAAGCGTTCAAAATAATAGTCTGGAAGGGGCCAGCCGTCGGGTACGGCGAGCCAGAGTCGCAGTAAATGGCGTTTATCTGCAGGGTCAGTAAAATCCTCGAAGCTGGTGCGCGCATGGAGCAGCGTCAGGTTGTTGATCAGTTGAATGTCACCTGTCTGAAAATCCATGTCTAGACGAAGAAACGTGTCATTAGCGAGGCTCTCAAACAAATCCAACGCTTCGATCAGTTTTGGGGCTAAAGATGGGATACCGGTATGCCGTGGCGCGGAATCGATAAAGCGCCGAACAAATGTCGTTGTCAGGCGTCCCTCATGCAGGGAATATACTGGAGCGGAATAGAAAGGCGCTTTGCCTGGCGGCATCTCACCGCGCCGGTCACGGAAGATAGGTCGCGTTAACTCTTCAACAAGATCGGGTCGTTGCACCAACATTTTGTTATAAATCGCGGCGACGCTGACGATACTGCTGAAACCGCCTGCCTTTGCGCGACGTAGGCAGAGCAAGCCCACTATGTCCGCCCCTACATCGGTGTGAAACGGCAGACGCGCATGGGATAGGTAACCGCCACGGCTGTTAGGGTCGTTAAAATCGCCGCCAATATCTTGCACATGACCGAGGAGATGTCCCTCCGGATTCTGGGACACGGGATGACCAAGATGGACGCCTAAACCCCAATAGGCTCGGATTACATCTTCCCTAGACCAATTGTTTGTTGGTAAACCACGCAACAAGGCAAAACCTTTTCCATCGATCAATTCGTGTCGAAGGTTGACCAACAACGGTGCCAACGTTGGAAGGGGAAAGTCTTTAAGTTCTATGTCTTGGATCGCCTGTGGTCGGCAAAGGTCGATTGCCGCTTCGACTTCAGCAATTTCCTTTGGCGAGAATTCTCGGACCCAATCCTTCGTCTTAGACAATTCGCCGCCATGCCAAAGCGACGCGCTAATTATAGGTTCCAATTTTATGGCCTGTACTCTTCGTAAAGTTCGTTTGGATTATTACCGACGGTGACATTTACCGCGAAATGATGCGGATGTGGACCCAATGTTCCGCCAGGAAGTCATAGAAGGCGAGCAATTCATCTTCGTCCTTGGTCAGTCGTTTCGCCGCCTTCGGATATTTCGCCTGGTATTTCTCGTTGAACACCGACAGCGCTTTCTCTGCTTCCAGGCGGCTCTCGACCCTCCATATTGTGCAGATTGGCCTTGACCTTAACCCTGCATGACTTTCGGCATACCGTTCATAATATTGGTGGCCTTATGAATCCAACAACGCTATTGGCGGGTCGTCGGAAAGACTTTTCCAAGCGCCGGCCAGAAACCCAAAGCGCCGTCGCCAATGGCTAGCAAAGGTGGATCTGCAAGGCCACGCGCTTTCAGGTCAACGGTCGCAGACTTATACAGGTCGGTCGCCTTTTACCGTGACACGATGGCCGCTCCGCACATGCGGATGGTAATCCCATACGGAGCGGTGCTGGACACAGCGATTGTCCCAAAAGGCGACGGAGTTGTTTTGCCAATTGAAGCGGCATTGAAATTCCGGTGTCGAGATATGCTCGAACAGAAAATCGAGCAGGGCGCGGCTTTCGCCTGCCGCAAGACCTTCGACCCGGACCGTAAATCCCGAATTCACATAGATCCCCTTGCGGCCCGTCATGGGATGGGTCCGCACGATGGGGTGGACAGCCGATGGATAGACATTTTCACCGTCGCGCAGCTTTCCGGCGCGGCTAACATAACCGCGGCGGTGCACATGCTCCGACTCATGCAGCGCGCTGAGCCCGCCGAGAAATTCCTTCATCGTATCCGACAGGGCATCGTATGCCGCGTACATGCTGGCGAAGATGGTGTCGCCGCCAACTTTCGGTGCTTCATGCAGGTGCAAGATGCTACCCATCGGCGGTTCTTCGTCGGCGCTCACATCGGTGTGCCAAGCGTTTCCCGCAACATGTTTTGAATTCTCATCGGCATGGACCACAAGAATTTCTGGATGCCCCTCGGGTCCCGGAGCAGCCGGATGGATATGTAGATCGCCGAATAAACGGCCAAACGCCTTGTGCTGATCAAGTGTTAATTCCTGATTCCGAAAAAAAATAACCTGATGCGTCATCAGGGCCTTTTGGATATCCAGAAATGTCTGATTGCCCAGCGGTTCTGAGAGATTCACACCAGTAATTTCAGCCCCGATCTTCGGGTTCAGCGGATCGACCTTTATCGTCTCATATTGCATATTATCTACTATCGCTTAAGTAAAAATATCAATTCATGATAGCATTTTCATTCCAATGATGCAAATAGGCGGTATCAGGGGAAACTGGCTTGATGCCGGGAGGCGGATTTCGAAACGTTCCTTGATGGATCGGCTAGAACATCAAAGGCCCATCGATCATTGAAGCGTTCAAATGGCTGCCAAATCGTCTTGGAAGATATTACCTCTATTTCGCGCATCATCTTGGCGCATATATTTGGTTAGCTTATGTGGACTACCTTATTTCCGGGTATGCCACTGGCAAGGTGCAGCCTATTCTCTGGCCCGCTTAGGAAAGCTTTCGCGCTCGATAAACCGCATCCAAGCATTTTCAAAAGAACCAGATCGCGGCTTCCCCCAAATGTCCGACATGTCGCCACAACTTTGCGCGATGATGTCCTTCATATCGATTGCAGCTGTATAAGCGACGCTCCAGAACGCCTATATCACACAACAATGAAATTGGGAGGTGATTGGCGGGGCTGGGAGGCTGGTCCGTCAACCAAAAATCTGTGCCCTGAATTTTATTTTGAATGATCGAACCATCCTGTAGAACTGTCAGAAATCAGTACAAATCTTCACCCTGTGAATTAACTCCGCGACCCTGAATTTCTGCATTTCGACGATAAATATTATTTACTTTACACAGTCTCTGGCGAGTATGGTATCGCCATTGCGAAAAATGAAACGTGGGGAGATGACAGGCCATAAACCTTAGCGCAACGGCGTTTTCCATGTCTTAGATACAACCGTAGCGTTGTCAGCGAAATTTGGCTTGAGACGACGTGGCTTTCGTACCGTTTCCAGATTAAAAATCCGTCCTGGCATTTCAAGACATCGCCAGAGATCATTCGTTTGACGATGATGAGGTATGCGAAGGTTCCGTTTTTGCAGCGGCAGGTAGAAAATTAGCTATGACATTTATACGTAAAGCAGTAAATGATACGTTTATACGTAAAATGATGAAGCGACACGGTCGACTGGAAGTGATTGTGTCGGATCTACTTCGGTCCTACCTGGCCGAAATAAAAAAATAATCGGCATTGTCGGGTGCCAAGAGACCTATCTCTGGAAGAGCTCTCGAGCCGAGAATTCACGTTAGCCGTTCCGACGAGAAGAGCGCAGGGTGGCGAAATTCAGGTATGCGAAATCGCTACAGAAGTTCACCCGATCCAATTTCTAGTTCACATTCATTTCAACCAGAACCATCATCTTCACTGCTGCCATAACTTCAAACTTAGCGGATAGGTCGCCCTTGCCGAAGGGCGCTAAATTACCACCTGAGTTCGGTGCGATGTAGATTTCTTTGATATGCTTCTTTTACTCTGACAGCGCCCTTTGCTCCTTAGATTCAAATTCCGTCTCGCGAGAGTAACGAGCGCGCGCAGCGAGGCGTAAGGCGGTTAATTCGTCTCTATTTAGCCCGGCCCCTTTAGTTGGCAACAGCCACGCCGCCACCGCCGCGTGGGTCGGCGCCGCCGCGCCACGTATCGCCGTCCTTCAACACGACATGGGCGCGCGACATCACCGGGTCAAAGCTGATCGCGCTTTGCTTGACCGCGTGCCCCATATCGCGAAGTGCCCGGCAGACTTTCTCCGGCGTACGTGCTTCCAAATGAACCGCCGCGCCTTCGCAATGCAGGCGGGGCACAGTGACCGCTTCTACCGGCGACATGCCGAAATCAACGATATTGAGGATGGCCTGCAGCACCGCGCTAATGATGACGCTGCCGCCCGGCGCGCCCACCACCAGCCATGGCGCGCCATCTTTATGCACCATGGTGGGGACCATGCCCGTGGTGCGCGCCTTGCCGACTTCAATGGAATTACTGCTGCCGGGAATAGGATCGAACAGCTTCATGGAGTTGTTGTAGATGAAGCCCAACCCCGGCGTCACAACGCCCGACCCGGTGCCCAATGTGTGCGTGCACGACGCCGCATTTCCCGCTTCATCATAAACGCAAACATGGGTGGTGCTAGAATACGGAGCGTGTTTGCCATCGCCTAGGAATTCACCGGCGCGAATTCGGTCTGCCCACATCGCCGCGCGGTCATGCGACAACATCATATCGACGGGCACCTCGGCGAAGTCCGGATCGGCGAGATATTCATTTCGGTCCCGATGCGCCGCCGACATGGCGCGTGCGACCAGGTCAATATGCGCCGCCGACCCATGCCCCAACGCACCCAAGTCGAAATGTTCTAAAATTTGGAGCATTTGTATCAACGTAACCCCACTGCCCGGCGGTGGATTCGACGTCACGTCCAATCCGCGATAGCGCCCCTTCACCGGCGCCGACGACTTCACCGCGTACGCCGCCATATCATCCGCGGTGACATACGAACCGTTTGCGTCAAAATCAGCTATGATCTGTTCCGCTAGGTCGCCGTGATAAAAAGTCTCCGCGCCGCCGTCGCCGATGCGCTCAAACGTCCGCGCCATATCAGGATTCCGGTGCAATTCACCAACATTATAAATGCGCCCTTCTGGATGCAGGTGGATCGCCTTGCATGCCTCCGTCACCGAAATTCGTTGCAGGCCTTCGGGAATACCCGCCATCATCTTTCGCGTTAGAAAATCATGAACGTAGCTGGTGGTCGGCACGCCGTCGTAGGCCATGCGCGCAGCTGGCGCCAACAAAACGCCCCAGGGCTTGGCGCAGAAACGGCGGTGGATTTCCGCAAAGCCGGCGACAGTTCCCGGTGTCAGGATCGAGGTGTAACCTAATTCGCTACGGAAATCATCGAACAGCGAATACCCGGACACTTCCGTCCGACCTTGGCTTGCCGCCGCCCACATGTCTGGTGTGACCTTGGCACCGGCGGTGGCGTGAAAATCGATCATGCCGTTTTCGCCAGTTTTTTGATCGTAGAATTGAAACGTTCCCATGCCGCCCAGGCCGCACATAAATGGATCAACAACCATTTGCGCAAATGCGGTCGCAACGGCGGCGTCGAAAGCGTTGCCGCCGGATTCCAAAATCTCCACGCCCACATCCGCCGCGCGCGGCTGCGGACATACGACAATGCCCTTCATAACAGATCTCCAGTATGGTTATTTCGTGGTGGCGTTTTTTTCGCCCATGTGCCTTGGTTCATCTCCTGACCATAGAGGGACAGATTGGAGGAGTTCTCTAGACATTGTCACGTTATACCGGAGTTGGGCGTTGTCAGAGTAAAAGAAGCATATCATAAAAAACTATATAGCTCCGATCTCAGACGAGAACTCGACGCCATTCCGCAAGGGTGGCCAATCGGTTGGCTTTGAAGGTGACGCTTCTAGTTAAAATGGTTGTGGACCGAAGATTGAATTGAGGTGA
>JAPKDL010000135.1 GCA_028822585.1 Alphaproteobacteria bacterium
GCAAACGCGCGACCGGCGTAGAATATTTGCGCGGCGGCAAGACGCAAAGCGTGCGCGCCCGGCGGGAGGTTATTCTGTGTGGTGGCACGGTGAATTCACCACAATTGCTGCAAATTTCCGGCATCGGCCCAGCTGCGCTGTTAAAGAAAATCGGCGTGCCGGTGGTGCATGATCTCCCCTCTGTCGGCGAGAATCTGCGCGACCATTACCCGGTGCGCATGACCGCGCGGGTCAAGGGGGTCGATACGCTCAACGAGCGTTCGCGCGGGTTGCCATTGGTCAAGGAAGTCGCAAAATATTTCCTGGGCGGCAAAAGCATTCTGTCGCTATCGCCGACCCTAGTCTATGTGTTCTGGCGGTCGAACGAGGCGTTGGATAATGGCGATGTGCAGATCACCTTCACCCCGGCCAGTTATAACGAAGGGGTGCAGTCGCAGCTTGACGAATTCCCCGGCATGACCGTTGCCCCCTGGCAGCAGCGCCCGGAAAGCAGCGGCTATATCCGCGCAAAATCTGCCAACCCGATGGAAAAACCTGCGATCCAGCCGAACTACCTGGCCGAGGAACTGGACCGCACCACATTGATCGGCGCGATGCGGTTGGCAAAAAAACTGATCACAACCCCGGAACTGGCACCTTATTACGACCGCGCGGAAGCGCCCGGCGACGACATCCAAAGCGACGACGAATTGTTGGACTTCGCCCGCCAACGCGGCACTACGGCGTTCCACTTGATGGGCACCTGCCGCATGGGTCCGGCCACCGACCCGTCCACGGCGGTCGATGATGAATTGCGCGTGCACGGGATGGAGGGCCTGCGCGTCGCCGATGCGTCGATCATGCCGATGATGCCATCATCCAACACCAACGCGCCCACTATCATGATCGGCGAAAAAGCCGCCGACATGATTCGTAACAAACAACCCCTGCCTTCGGTTGATGTTCCCGGTTAGCGACCCCTTCGTCGTCATCCCTACAAAGGCGGGAATGATGAAAAACGCGCGCGGCCCCTCGCCTGAAACTTAAATCACACACATCTCGCCGCGCGGGCCGAGTTCGTCGTCCGCAGTATTGATCAAAGCATCCCAATTTTTGGGCAGACCAATTCTGCGGCCCGCAATTTGGGCTGACGCCGCCTGCATCCAGAAATTATGCGTCGGATGTTCGCCGCCCGCCACAGTGAGGATCAACTGTTCCGGTTTCCGGCAAATCGCCCAGGGATCTTCTCCGGAAGACGCTACGGTATCGGGATGCGGTGCCGCTTCAATCCACTGCTTCAGACCACTTTCTTCGACCTCGGCCCAGGGGATTTTTGAATTTTCCCACAGGAACTTCTTGATGCGTGCCTTGTCCCAACCAAGGTTGTTCATCTGGCGCGCCACCACGCGCGGCATCAACAATACGCCCGGCGTTCCTTCCGCATGGCCCCAGGTGTAGTGGGGGTTTGAACTGGCCAGATAGGACGCCACCCGGCGGAGACCCTGCTCGGCCTCGACCGCGGCGGTTTCCTTGCCCACGCCACGCCGCACGATGTTGCTCGCACCCGTAGCGACGACCACAGTGACCGCGTTTTCGCCATTCTCAAACCCGAACTGCGTCCTGGCGACAGTGTCCCAGCCGTCCGGCAACCCGGCTTCATCTTCGGCAAACACTGCATTAGTGTAGCGCATGCCGCCGAAAATCGACATGGTGCCAACACCAGGTAACGCGCCGCCAACATTTTGCTGCAACAAACGCAGCGCGCGGCCAATGCTGGCCCCGGCGGGATGCTGCGGGTCCGGGCCTAACAGGCCAAATCCCGAATTCAACCGGATTTCATCGGCGATGGGCCCGTTGACGATAATAACAGGATAGGTGCTGCCCGACGTCGCCTGCACTTTGTCATGTTCCAGACCCGGGTCCAGAAACCCGTCCACCGCCGCAATCAGCACCGGTAGATATTCGGGGCGCCCGCCCGCCATCGCCAGTGAGACGGCGATTGTCTCCACTGTGGCGACGCCACCGCGCGGCATGAATTTGCCAATGATCTCGTCGCGCGCCATATCCGTACCGCTCAATATCCAGTCTACCCGTTCCATCGAAGGCGGATTGAGCGGCAACCCGTCGCCCCAGGTGTTGATCAGAAACTGTCGGTTCATCTTATCGACGGCGGCTTCATAGCCATTGGCTTCAATGGCGACCGGCGGCGGCGATTTCACGCCGATTTCGTTTGCGGCGGGCTTCCATGTGGTTAAGCCATCGGCAAAATCCTGCAACGCTTCGCCGATAGGCGAGATATCGCTATCAACCAGGAACGGGTCGATGGGAAACACCACCATGGAGACGTCCTGGTCAAATCCCAGGCCGGCCATGGCGTTACGAGTGACACCGACGAAATCTTCGCGGGTCAAAACAACGGTCGGAATATTTCTGCTTTCAATTCGAGCGGCAGCACGGCCGCATGCGGTGGCGCAGGCGCCTCAAGAAGCGTTGCCTACAATGACCCCGTCGACGCCTCTCGCGGCCATCATTTCGGCCACTTCGTCCGCATCAATCGCGCGGCTACCCATGGGGAATTCGGTTTCCGGAATGACCGTGATGTCGGGATAACATGCCTCTAGGCGCTCTTTAAGCAATGGCAACATGCGGTGTGATTGCCACATGTCATCGGATAACAGCGCGATGGTCTTGCCATCTAATCCGCCCAACCGTGCCGCGTGGAGTTTGGTGATCTCCGTCGCGCCGCTCGGGTCAAAAACTTCGAGTGCGTGCATAATTGGTCTCTCCTATTAAAATTCTGTCCTGAGCGTATCATGCGTCTGAATTAGGCGCCACTATAGCCAACCACGAATTCGCTGGCGCCGTATCCCGCCTCAAGGGGAATTTTCATGCGCCGTTCACCGGACTCCAGCCGCTCCGCCTGAGGCAACACGGTCACGACCGGTTCCGCCGCAGCATTGGCGAGTACGCCCGCCACCGTGACGCCCCGGTCCACCTTGTTCAGGTTCAAGCGTGTTGGAAACATAACCGACCGCTCCCCGGCTTCGGCTTCGGCCACTGCGTCGGCAGGGCGGATCCAAACCGACTCCACCGACTCGCTACCGTCATGCAACGCCGCCTGGGCCACGGGCGCGGGAATGACAAAGAAATGCGTATCGAATCGGCGGCGCACCTGAACGGGCGTGATCCAGTGGGCGAACGGCGCCAACAGATCACATGCCAGCTCCAAATCCTCGGCTTCCACGATCTCGATCATACCTATTTTACTACCGTGCAGGTCGCCCCGATACTTCGCTGAAATCGCCTCGAAGTCGGCACCGGACACCAAGTCCGCCGAACCCCGGCGGCGCGCCAGCAACACGCCCGCCTCTTCGAATGTTTCGCGAATGGCCCCCACCCGCAACGCCATGGCGGCGGTGTCCAACCCGTCCACCTTCGCGCATCTGGCAATCAAGGCCGGACCGCTGTCTTCGGGGTCGATCTTTCCGCCGGGAAACACCAAGGCGCCCCCCGCAAAATCAATCTTCCGGTGGCGCACCACCATGAATACTTCCAACCCCTGCACACCGTCCCGCACCATCAAAACTGTCGAAGCGGGCTTCGCCTCCACAACCTCTGTCTCTGCATCCGCCATAATGTTCCTTCGTCCTGCAATGTCCGTGTGAAATTTGGGTACAGTTTAGGCGATGGCCGCGGGGTTTAACAGGTCAGGGACGGGAAGGAACGGCAAACAGCCAAGGTTAGTGCGCGGCACGATCAAACGGGGAAAACACAGAACCGATTTCCAAATTGAATACGACACCACCATCTTTAATATTCTGTATGACACCTCTCATCGATTATCTCATGGAATTAGGTCTAGTTACGCACGTTTTCAGGGGAAGTAAGTCATACATAAACGTTACAACAAATATGGAGCTAACCGGTATTTTGGTGACGGCGTCGTCAGGCGGCGTCTTGATTATGTTGATTTTGCTGTTCGACACCATCATTGAATTTGACGCCAGTGATGAGTTTTGGTAATTGGTTTTTCCTCGAAATCGTGGCTATTTTTTCTCCGCCTCCTCAATAATTATGCTGGGATTATTTAACTAATACATTGATCTATAATATAGATATATATGTTGACCTTATAAGAAAGGGTGGTCAGGCACTGGGGTGGAAACAAACAGCGCTAGTTGGATCTCAAGGAAATTTCTCATGACACGAACATAACAAATCTCAGCCCTATGTCCGAGACTTATGCAGAGGCCTCGCAATCATGTTATCAACCACCCACGTGCCAAGATTGATCCCATTTCCCTCAGACATACGTATCCGCCATCTGTATCGCCAAGAGAGGATCACGGCGACCCTGCCTTACAACTAGACGAAGAAGTTCCTTAACGCTGGTAAGAAGCGCCTCGACGGTGGCGCAGGACCTCAGCGGAATGCCAGCTCCTTGTATCCCCCGGCGGCAACCTTCTCCGTCAGCTCGCGGTAGCGCATGGCGCCACCATAGTAGCCTAGCACGCGGATGGTCTGGCGACCGGGGACATTGGCGTTGACACCGGTCTGCCAGCTCGGAATATTGCCGGCGAGGCGTCCGCGATTAACTTCGATGACCTCGGCCAGCCACTTCTCCGCCTCTTCCGTGCGGGCCTCGACGCGGCTATACCCATTCTCCCGCATGTGCCGGACGATGCCGACGTTAAAGTCGACAACTTTCTCGATGTGCCGCGGGATGTTGCCGCGCGAGGTGTGCGGGCCCAGCACCATCAGCAGATTCGGAAAGCCGTCGTTGAGGACGCCAAAAAAGGTTTTTGGCAGGTCGTCCTTCCAGTCGTCCCTGAGCCGCCTTCCTCCGGGCCCGCGGATGTCTATGCTGTCGTAGCCACCGGTCACTCCGTCGAAGCCCGTGGCATAGATCAGGATGTCGAGCTCGTGGTCCTCCACCGTCGTGCGTACCCCCTTGGGCGTGATCCGTTCGATCGGCTCCTCATTCAAGTCGACGAGCCCGACGTTCGGACGGTTGTAGGCCTCAAAATAACCGCTTTCGAGCGGCAGCCGCCGGAGGCCGAAGCCGTGGTTCTTCGGAATCAGCTTCTCGGCGATCGCCGGATCGTTGACCCGCTCCCGAATCTTGCGGGTTATAAAATCGGTGGCGAGCGCATTGGCCCGCTCGTCGGTCAGGATGTCCCGGTAGTTGCCTATCCAGATACCGAAGCCTGGTTCGGAATAGAGTTGTTCCCAAAAAGCTTCCCGCTCTTCCGGCGTGGCGTCTAGCGCGCTGCGCGGGTCCGGGGTGTGGATGAAGCAGCCAGCCGTCTCCCAGCAGCGGGCGTAGATCTCGTCGTATCGGGCCTTGATGTCCTTCTGCTCGCCCGGGGTGATCCGGGAATTATGCAGCGGTGCCGCCCAGTTGGGATGGCGCTGGAACACGGTCAAATGCTTCGCCGTCTTGGCGATCTCCGGGATCGCCTGGATCGCCGTGGCACCCGTGCCGATGACGCCCACCCGCTTGCCCTCGAACGACACTGGTTCGTGCGGCCAGCGAGCGGTGTGGAAGGCCTGTCCCTCGAAATCGTCGCGGCCGGGAATGTTGGGGAGTGTCGGGGCGGAAAGGACGCCGAGACAGGTAATCAGGAGCGTCCCGCGGGCCCGGCTACCGTCTTCGAAGGTTACGGTCCAGTGATCCGCCGCGTCATCGAATTCGGCGGCGGTTACTCGGGCGTTGAAGGCCATGTCGCGGCGGAAGTCGTGCTTGTCGGCGACGAGATTGAGATATTCGAGCGTGTCAGGCTGTGGCGAAAAATGCTCCTTCCAGTCCCACTCCTGCAACAGCTCCTTGTCGAAAAAATAGCCGTAGGACCAGCTTTCGGAATCAAACCTAGCGCCCGGATACCGGCACCAGTACCAGGTACCACCAACGTCCGATCCTGCCTCGAACACGCGAAAGGACATTCCGAGCTCTCGGAGGCGGTAGGTGACGTACATGCCAGAGATGCCGCCGCCGATGACAACTGCATCGTATGTCGGAATATTCTCGCTCATATCGCGCTGCAACCAGGCCCTCGGGCCATTTCCTGTTGAGCTGACAGGCCAGATTCATACAATTTTTTATTGTCCACAATAAGTGTCCACTTCTTTCTCAGCGATATCTAACACGAATTCGCAGTTGTCCTAAACTGCCGGCCGCTTGATTCTGGAGTGATTACTTGTGGTATGAATCTTGTGCGTCGCCAAATTTTTTAAAAATTAGTAGCATGATCTGTTGGAGGGTCTGGCTCACTGACCGGCCCCCATTGAGTGCTCCAGTTTGAATGTTAGTGCATGAACTGCCTTGTGGCCATCGAGATAATGGCCTCTGGAGCTGGTGGTCGGTAGCCTTCCCCAATCGCTTACGTTCGAAATAACACATTGAGCTACGGTGTTTATCTCTCCCTCATGAGTCCATGGTGCTTCTATAGGATTGGCTGGGGCGGGAAAAACTGAACCAAAAAATTATAACCCATTGTTTTAAGGCCGTTTAACTGGTTTCTAAGATTCGATTTAAACTAACGGCCTTCAGGTTATGAGGATGAATTTAGAGGCACCTAAGTAACTGGGTTTATTGGATACGACTAATCTCATAGGCAGTAATAAGTGCCATTTGCAGCGATGAACTAATTTAATTCGCCAATCAAACTCCAAAACCCCACCTTCCGACTGTTCTCCGATTTAATCCGGCTTACTTCTTTATTCGCAAATAGCTATACCCTCGTGGATCCGGCCTCCCATTGTATGATTTAGGTGATTACGGATCAAACTTCATATTCGCGTTCGAGCTCTCGAGGACAATAGCATCGCGGCGTTGGCACCCACTACTAACATTGAGGAGGCTTAATAGATGTTTCCTCATAATATTCCCCCCATTAACCCATCCCAAATGACAAGCTTTATTGCAAGACCCGCCATGACCGCGCACAGTAATCTCTTGAAGACCTGATCGCTGATCTTCCCCAGCAAGTAACGCCCACAGTAAGTGCCAATGACGATTGAAGGTAACATCGCTACAATTGCCCAAGCATAATCAAAAAAATTAAACCCAACCAATGTAAAGCCGGCAACTTTGAAGGTATGGCCAAGGAAAGAAAAGATACTTATTGTGGAGACAATACTTTGGCGACTTAAATTACGACCCACAAGAAGCGTGCTAAATACTGGCCCTGCGACGCCAACAACGATATTGAGGATGCCAACAACCAGTCCAGCAGGAACAAACGACCAAAGTGGCAGCTCTTTCTGATTAATTTTATTAAAATGTTGTGAGAACAGGCTAAAAAAAATAAAGCAGCCGATCAGAATTTGCGCCCATTCTTTTGGCAATCCCTGAAAAAACCACAATCCTATAGCGATGCCAAATGGCATTGGCAAAGCGAACCGTAATATAATCGGCCAAATCATCTTCTCGCGCAGCAACCAAAGCCGCCATCCATTAGCTAAAGACTGCACTGCACCGTGAACTGGAATTGCTGCACTGGGAGCCATAAATTGTAACATCAGCGCAAGCATCATTACCCCACCACCGACTCCAGTAGCCGTCGTTAACCCCGAAGTAAAAAA
>JAPKDL010000136.1 GCA_028822585.1 Alphaproteobacteria bacterium
ACATTTCCCATTTGGAATGCCACCGGTCAGGTTATTGACGGCACTTCCGTAATGTAACCGTGTTTCCGCAGACTATCGAAGGCTCAGGGCTTCGTCCACGCTTGTTGAGATTACGAAGAAGCCTTAGCTGTGGGTTCAACCTTGACGCATCACCGGCCAACACAGACATTCGGAGCCAATTCATTTTAACCTGACCTAACCTAGGAGAAGAGACATGAGTAACGACCTTCATCAAAAAGCCGACGCCATGCGTCGTGCCGTACTGGGTGACGCGCATGTGAATCGCTCGGCAGCGAACGCCGACGTAGACGCCTTGCCCCTACTGAACGTTATCACGGATTTCGCATGGGGAGATGTATGGACCCGCCCAGGTCTGGATAAAAAAACTCGCAGTTACATGAACCTCGCCATGCTGACCGCACTGAACCGTCCACGCGAGTTAAGGGTCCATATCCGAGGCGCGTTAAACAACGGGGTTACCCGCGATGAAATCCGCGAGGCGCTTTTACACACCTTCCCCTATTGCGGTGCACCCGCATCCCTGGACGCATTTCATGTGGCCCGGGAGGTCTTCGACGAAATAGATTCGGAGGTTTAAACCACGTTATTCAACGGCTTGAAATATTTAATCTTCTTGTCCAGCAATGAATTTCTCAGCCTCCAACGCCGCCATGCATCCCATACCCGCCGCCGTAACCGCTTGGCGATACACCTTGTCGATAACGTCCCCGGCCGCATAAACACCGGGTATATTAGTCTCTGTGCTATCCGGCGCGTGCAGGATGTATCCCTCTTCGTCCATCTCCACATGGCCTTTGAACACCGCCGTAGCAGGGTCGTGTCCGATGGCGATGAAGACGCCAGAGACAGTCAAGTCGGTCATTTGTCCGGTTTTGACGTTGCGCACCCGCGCCCCGGTCACGCCCAGCGGGTCATCATCGCCCAACACATCCTCCAACACATGATCCCACATAATTTCAACCTTGGGATTGTTGAACAGACGGTCCTGCATGATTTTTTCAGCGCGAAACTGATCGCGCCGATGGATAACAGTAACCTTGCTGGCAAAGTTCGTCAGGAACAACGCTTCCTCCACGGCGGTATTGCCGCCGCCCACAATGACGATTTCCTGATCTCGGAAGAAGAACCCGTCGCAGGTCGCGCAGGCGGACACACCGAATCCCATGAATTTTTGCTCGGAGTCAATGCCTATCCAGCGAGCTTGCGCGCCCGTTGAGATGATGACCGCATCCGCGGTATAAACCGTCCCCGTGTCACCCACACAAACAAAAGGCCGCTTAGTAAAATCCACACTGTCTATGATGTCGCTCACCATCTTAGTGCCGACATGTTCAGCCTGTTTCTGCATTTGCTCAACAAGCCAGGGACCTTGGATGGCGTCAGCAAATCCCGGGTAGTTTTCCACATCCGTTGTGATGGTCAATTGTCCGCCCGGTTGCAAACCCGCTACCAGCGTTGGCGCCAGATTGGCGCGCGCCGCATAAATCGCCGCCGTGTAACCAGCCGGGCCCGATCCGATAATAAGAACCTTGCTATGGTGTTGTTCGCTCATATGTCCACGCCTTTTCCACGATCCCTAAAATAAAGACGTTTCCAATAACGCCCCCCCTGTCGCGACGCAAGTAAAATGCCCGTACGTAACGGCTCGACGCTGCGGGAAATATTTACTTGAGGGCGGCCTAAAACATGGCCAGCATGGTAACGTCACTTTAAATATCAGACACATACAACATTGCACGTCCGCAACGGGAAACAAATCATGACAGAATTCAAAAAAATCGGCTTTATCGGCACAGGCGTCATGGGCGGTCGGATGTGCCGCAACCTCGCCATTAACATTGGCGTCCCTGTCATCGCCTATGACATCAATTCGGATAACGTCGCCGCCCTGGCCGATGTTGGCGTCACAGCGGCGGCCAGCGTTGCAGAAGTCGCCGCCGCAACCGATCTCATCATAATGTGCCTGCCGGGCGAGCCACAAGTGCGCGCCGTTTGCCTTGGCGAAAACGACGGTGGCAACGACGGTTTGCTAGTCCATGTTCGCGCCGGGCAAACCATTGTTGATATGACAACAGCGACGGCAGCGGTCGCCCGCGAGGTATCGGCGAAATTCGAGGCGAAATTCGTCAATTTCGCAGATGCACCCATCGCGCGGGGTGTATCTTCAGCCCAGGACGGCACATTGAGCATTATGGTTGGGGGATCCGAAGAGGTCTTCAATCGCATCAAACCAGTCATGGAATGCATGGGAACTGAAATTACCCATTGCGGCACCGTGGGGACCGGCCAGGTGATGAAATTGATGAATAACATGATCGTGTTCGCCAACACCGCCGCCCTGGCCGAAGCTCTAGCGATTGGCCGTCGTGCGGGCGTGGATGGTGAGGTGCTGTTCGAAACATTGTCGCGCGGATCGGCCGACAGTTTCGTTCTCCGCAAACACGGCATGGAGTACATGGTGAAGGATAATTTTCCCGATGATGTATTCCCGGTCACATACTCGCTGAAAGACATAGGATATGCTTTAAAGTTGGCGGAGGAGACCGGCGTTGATGCCGCCAGCGCACGTGTCGCGCAAGACCGCTTGAAAGCCGCGGATGCGGCTGGGTACGGTAAATTATACGGCCCGGTGGTGTATAAGGTCATCGACAAGTGATGCGGTCCACCTCCATCGCGACTCCATTAACCGAATAAGCGAGATCCATGTCGAAGTCGAAGCCGACACGCCTGAGTTCGAAAGAAAGCGGCTGACCCACGACGGTCTGGAGGAATTTTTGATTCGGCATTAAAAATTTCTGGATAACGAAGATGGCCGACGGACCATGTTTAAAATAATGGGTCTGTCCTAATTTGGATTTATCTAACCGAAAACTGCGTTCCGTCGACCTGACCGGAATAAAATTAAGAGACGCGGAATTGATCGGCCCATTTTTGCATCCGCCACCCTGCACACCGCCAATCTTCTCGGCAACAACGGCGTTGAAATTGAAGCTGACGCCGAATCCGAATAGGGACCTGTTGGACAGGCCAGCCCTACCGCCCTACCGCGTAACCCTGCATGCCGCGCGGGTTGGAACCTGCTTTAAGCATGCCGTCTTCCTGCGCTGCGGCGCAGAGGCGGCCTTCGGACCAGTCTTCGCCGACTTCAACGTTGTGACCCCGACGCCGTAGTTCATTCACCGTTTCTTGCGGAAAGCGGCCTTCAAGAACCAATTTTCCAGGGTGCGCCGGGCGCGGGAAGAATGAGTTGGGATGGTGGTCCGAATGCCAGGACGGCGCGTCGATGGCTTCCTGTAGGTTCATACCAAACTGGGTGTGGCGCAGGAAGAAGCTGGTCTGCCATTGGTCCTGTTGGTCGCCGCCAGGCGTACCGAACACCATGTAGGGCTCGCCATCTTTCAACGCCATGGACGGCGACAATGTGGTGCGCGGGCGTTTGCCGGGAGCCAGGGTCGCGGGGCGGTCTTCCTCCAACCAGAACATTTGTGCGCGACTGTTGAGGCAAAACCCGAGTTCTGGGATGGTCGGAGAACTTTGTAGCCAGCCACCGCTGGGCATGCACGCGACCATGTTGCCATGGCGGTCGATGACGTCCACATGGCAGGTGTCGCCCTGTACCTGGCCCTGTTTGCCAACTGTTGGTTCGCCGATACCGAATTTGGCAAAATCCTGTGAACCCGCAGCAACATGGGCCGCATAATCGATTTTTCCACCATACCCTTCGATTGTACCGGGCCGCAAATCAAGCGACGCTTTGTCCATGTCGATCAGGCCCCGGCGCGCATTATTATACGTGTCGGACAGCAGTGTCTCTATAGGCGTGTCGACGAAATTTGGATCGCCATAAAACGCTTCCCGGTCAGCAAAGGCGAGCTTGGTTGCTTCAACGACGGCGTGAACAAAGTCGGGCCCCGCCGGGTCCATCGCCTTCAGACCGTATTCCTTCAACAAAGCCAATGTCTGCAACAAGACCGGCCCTTGCCCCCAGGGTCCGGTTTTCATCACCGTATAGTCATGAAAATCATAGGTTTGCGGTTCATCGTAAGACGCACGCCATTTGGCCATGTCATCACCAGTCAACACGCCGGAATGACGACGTCCACTGACATCCATCACTTCGTTTTCACGGCAGAACTTGTCCATCGCTTCGGCGACAAAGCCTTCGTACCAGGCGTTGCGCGCAGCATCAATTTGCGCGACGCGGTCGCCGCCCGCCGCCTTGCCTTCGGCAATCAGCCGTTGCCAGGTTTCCGCCATTTTGGGGTTGCAGAACAGACTTCCCGGCACAGGCGGTCGGCCGTTGGGTAGGAATAGCGCCGCCGATGTGGTCCATTCGGTTTCAAACAATTCACGCACCGTATTGATCGTGCCGGTGATGCGGGGAACCACGGGCACCCCGTTGATGGCGTAGCCAATCGCGGGTTCAAATATTTCCTCCAGGGTCATCGTGCCATGGTCGCGTAACATTAGCATCCAGGCGTCGAATGCGCCCGGCACCACGGTCGCCAACAAGCCACTGCCCGGCACCATATCGAGCCCCAGGCCCTTATAATGATCGATGGTCGCGCCCGCCGGGGCCACGCCTTGTCCACAGATGACCTGCGATTTGCGTTGATCGGCCCGATAAATCAATCCAGGCATATCGCCGCCGGGGCCATTGAGATGTGGTTCGCAGACCTGTAAGGTCATCCCGGCGGCGACGGCGGCGTCAAAGGCATTGCCGCCCGCTTCCAGCATTTTCATCGCCACGCTCGACGCTAACCAGTGCGTGGAGGACACCACGCCATAAGTACCAAGGATCTCCGGACGCGTCGTAAACATTTTCAATTTCTCCTGTAGGAGTCCACTAAGCCAAGAATATTGGCCTAACTGTACTCTTTCAAAACGCCGTAAACAAATTTTCCAGCGCCTTGACGCCATCGCGTCAGCGGCACATCTTCCGGTTCACATCTAATTCTAAGAGGCCCCTATGCCAATGCCCGTACCATTCGTTACAGAAATCGAGTTTGAATATGGCGAAGTGGATCAGGTTTCTCCCATGATCCGCCGTGTCATCGCCCAAAACCCCGGCCCGTTTACGTTTAAAGGCACCGGCACATACATCATTGGGCGCGGCAATGTCGCGATTATCGATCCGGGCCCTTTGGACGAGGCGCATATTGCCGCGACCTTGAAAGCGGTCGAAGGCGAAACGGTGACGCATATTCTGGTCACGCACACCCATAACGACCATTCACCCGCCGCCGCCCCGATAAAGGAAGCGACCGGAGCGCCGACATATGGCTATGGCCCGCATGGCGGCGACCGAAAGGGCGTGAAAGTCGAAGAAGGCGGCGACTTCAATTTCATGCCGGATCATGTCGTCAAGGACGGCGGCGTCATCGAAGGCGATGGCTGGACGTTCGACGCAGTACATACGCCGGGGCATACCTCCAACCATTTATGTTTCGCGTTGCGGGAAGAAAAAGCGCTGTTTTCCGGCGACCATGTCATGGGCTGGTCGACATCTATCATTTCTCCGCCAGATGGCGACATGGCGAGTTATATGGTGTCGCTGCGCAAGCTGTTGGACCGGGATGATTCTGTGTTCTGGCCAACCCACGGGCCGCCAATTCGCGACACCAAGCCGTTCGTCGAATCCTTTATCCAGCACCGACAACGGCGTGAAGATCAAATTATCGAATGCATCACCGACGGTCAGGACACTATTCCAGCCATGGTACCTATCATTTATATCAACGCCCGTCCGCAGCTCCACAAAGCAGCCCGCCGTTCGGTTTTGGCGCATCTGATCCATATGAAAGTCGAGGGCATGGTGACCTGTGATGGCGACGCAGGGCCGGATTCGGTTTACGCCGTGTCTGGTTAACGTTATGACGCGGTCATGACTGACTCGAAACCAAGCGAAATCCATCTGGCGGATTATATGCCGCCTCCCTATGTCTCTGACGCCATCGACTTAGCCTTTTACTTGGGGGAGGATTTCACGACAGTCAGGTCCCGTCTGACGATACGCCGCCAGAAAGGCACGCCGGAAGGCGCAGCCCTAACCCTTGATGGACAGGGTTTAAAACTGGAATCGGTTCGAATGGATGGACAGGCGCTTGATGATCCCACTTATGCAGTGACGCCAGATTCGCTCATCATCGACAATCCGCCCGCCACCTTCGTCCTAGACATCGAAACCCGGATTGAACCGCAAAACAACACCGCGCTGGAAGGACTTTATAAATCCAGCGGTAATTTCGTCACCCAATGCGAAGCGGAAGGGTTTCGAAAAATTACCTATGCTCTCGATCGCCCTGACGTATTGGCGGTTTACAGTGTTGAAATTAATGCCGATAAATCCCTGTATCCCGTCCTGTTGTCCAACGGTAATTTAGGCGCACACGAAGATATGCCCGACGGACGGCACCGCGTGACATGGCGTGACCCACACCCCAAACCGTCCTACCTGTTCGCACTGGTCGCAGGCGATCTGGCCTGTGTCGAAGATCAATTCACGACCCGGTCGGGTCGTGCGGTCACATTGCGTATTTACGTCGAGCACGGCAAGGAAGACCGTTGCGACTTCGCCATGGACTCGTTGAAGAAGGCGATGCTCTGGGACGAAGAGGTCTACGGCTTGGAATACGATCTGGATATTTTCATGATCGTGGCCGTCAGCGACTTCAATATGGGCGCAATGGAAAACAAAGGCCTGAACGTCTTCAACGATAAATACGTGTTGGCGCTACCCGACACCGCCACCGACGGTGACTATGCCAATATCGAAGCGATTATCGCGCATGAATACTTCCACAACTGGACGGGCAACCGGGTAACGTGCCGGGATTGGTTCCAGTTGAGCCTGAAGGAGGGGTTGACCGTCTTTCGGGATCAGGAATTCTCCGCCGATCAACGTTCGCGCCCGGTGCAGCGCATTGGCGATGTCCGGGCGTTGCGGGCGCGCCAGTTCGCCGAGGATTCAGGCCCCCTCGCCCATTCAGTACAACCCAAATCTTATATTGAGATCAATAATTTCTATACCTCCACCGTCTATGAAAAAGGTGCAGAATTGGTGCGAATGATCCACACGCTGATCGGTCCGCACGCGTTCCGTAAAGGCATGGATTTGTATTTCAAACGCCATGATGGTCAGGCGGCCACCGTGGAAGACTTCATCGCCGCTATGTCGGACGCCAGCGACGACGATTTATCCGGCTTTCGGAGCTGGTACGATCAAGCTGGAACTCCCGTATTAATGGCGGCTGGCCGATACGACCCGGACGCAAAGACTTATGATTTAACGGTCTCGCAACAGTGTCCCCCGACGCCGGGGCAACCACAGAAAACGCCCTGCCTCATTCCTTTGTCCATGGGGTTGATTGGACCTTTGGGTAAGGACTTGCCCTTGCGCCTTGAGGGCGAGGCCGCCGCGGCGAGTAGAAACAAGATTCTGCGCCTTACCGAGGAAACACAGAAATTTAGGTTCGTCGATGTGCCGGAAGCGCCAACGCCGTCCCTGTTGCGGGGCTTTTCAGCCCCCGTGTTGTTGAC
>JAPKDL010000137.1 GCA_028822585.1 Alphaproteobacteria bacterium
GCGATTGTTGGCTCCAGTCCCGAAATACTGGTCCGGTTGCGGGGCGATGAAGTCACGATTAGGCCTGTTGCGGGCACGCGTCCGCGCGGCGCGACGCCTGCGGAAGACAAAGCTTACGCCGAAGAATTGTTGGCCGACCCCAAGGAACGCGCCGAACATTTGATGCTGCTGGATTTGGGGCGAAATGATGTGGGGCGGGTCAGTCAAATCGGTAGCGTAGAGGTGACAGAGCAGTACGTTATCGAAAATTACTCCCATGTTATGCACATTTCTTCGAACGTGATCGGTAAAATTGCCCCGGAATATAATGCGCTGGGCGCGTTGGTGGCAGGCTTTCCCGCGGGGACCGTGTCCGGTGCCCCCAAGGTGCGGGCCATGGAAATCATTGATGAATTGGAGCCGGAAAAGCGTGGCATTTACTCCGGCTGCATCGGGTATTTCGGAGCAGGCGGTGATATGGACACCGCCATTACGCTGCGCACCGCAGTGGTCAAGGACGGCAAAATGTATGTTCAGGCCGGTGGTGGAATTGTCGCAGACAGCGATCCTGAAATGGAATGCCAGGAAAGCGAAAACAAGGCGCGGGCGCTCATTCGCGCGGCGCAGGACGCCGTTGATTCCGCTAGCTATAATCGACGCGGGTGAGGGCTTACGCTACCCCTGCACCGCCTTTCGACGCACAATCACCGATACTGGCACCAGGGAAAACCCGCGAGATTCAACCACCGCCAGCCATTGTTTCAAGCGGTTCACGGTCACATCATGAGGATGCCCAATCGCGATGGCGTGGCCATTCCGGCGCGCCAATCTTTCAGTCAACGCTAACTGCTTGATAACAAACGCGTCCGTGCGGTCATGGTCGATGAAAACATCGCGAACCGCAAATGGAGTCTTGTAAGCGCGCGCCAGCGCAGGGCCAATCGAACGTGTGTTGGTCAGAGAATCGAGAAACAGAAGACCCCGTCGGTTGAGCGTTCTAAGCACAATTTCCATACCGTCCGGCCACACCGTAAAGCGGCTGCCCATATGATTACTAAGACCGGTATAGCCGTCGAAACGTGACAAGGCCCAGTCGAGTCGTCGCTGGATTTCCGGTAACTTCAGAGACGTCAGAAGCGCATTCGGCCCCGGATCCACGCCATGGTCCAGCGGCTCCATATTAACGTGCACCATCAGCTCATGCCCGGCCTCGCGCGCCGCCTGCGTCATGGCGGGCAAGTTGTAACCATAAGGAATAAAGGACAGCGTCAAAGGCCCCGGCAGCGCAATGGCGGCTCGGCTTCGTTTTTGGTCAATACCTAAATCATCCAGCACAATGGCGATCATGGGCCGGTCCGGCGGCGCCACAGAAGCGACCGCGTGGGCGCGCCATCCCTGAAGTTCAGGCATCTTGGAAGGCGCGAGTGTAGGCAAATATTCTAGCAGAGATTTCGGTTCTTGAACAACAAGTTCAAATTTGGTTGGCTCCGGCGCAACGGGCTCTGGTTTTGCGAAAATGACGGGCGTTGATTCTAGTTCAACAACTTCACGCACCGGCGGCTGGTAGACGCGAACCGGAACCTTATAAAGCGGCTTGGGCTCAGGGATCGCCACTGTCGCATTCGGCGCTTCCTTGCTGAGCAACCACGATCTCAACTCGACTTCCAATCCCGCACCCAGACCAACGCCAATCACAAACACCGCCAAAAACGTACCGCAAAAACGTAGCCATCGCTGCGATTTAGTAGCACGTGCAACGGCCGACTTGCTCATGCGCACCCCACGACTTCTTCCAGAACAGAACACCCAGGCCGATCGTCGCCATGACAACAATCCGTCAAATGAACCAAGGTGTTCCGCATGTCTTGAAGCTCTATAATTTTCTGATCAATCTCTTCGACATGCACTGAGGCCAGTTTCTTTACATCCGCGCGTCCGCGCCCGGTCGTGCCACAGGCCCAGCAACGCGCCCACATGACGTACGCTAAATCCCAACCAGCGCGCCTTTTGAACAAAGCGCAACGTATCAATGTCGGATTGGGCATGGGCCCGGTAACCAGATGACGTCCGCGTCGCTTCGGGAATCAACCCGACACTTTCGTAATTTCTTATGGCTTTTCGCGGTACGCCTGACTGCCGTGAGGCCGCGCCTATATTCATAACAGTGAACCTTCAAGTGAGAAACGACCCCATTTCAGTATGCGCAAAGGGGACGGCATATAACAATATAGCATGAACCGATGCGCGGCCTTGCTTGCTTTCTTCATCATCAGAAGCCTGCTATAAGAGTCTACAATTCCCATTCGAGTAGTGGGATTATCCAAGGGCTAAAATTAGAGCACGTCTATGTACCTGTTAATCGACAATTACGACAGCTTCACCTACAACCTCTGGCATTTTCTCGGGGAACTCGGAACTGTGTTTGACGTGCATCGAAACGACGCGATTACCGTCGAGGACGCCATGGCGATGAACCCGCAAGGTATTGTGATATCCCCCGGGCCTTGCGACCCTGACAAGGCGGGCATTTGTCTCGACCTGGTCACTGCGGCGGCAGGCAAAGTTCCCATGCTTGGCGTTTGCCTGGGCCATCAATCAATTGGACAAGCGCTTGGCGGGCAGGTCGTACCGGCACCGGAATGCATGCATGGCAAGTTGAGCGTGATGCATCACACCCAATCCGGCGTGTTCGCTGACATCCCCAATGACTTTACCGCAACGCGCTATCACTCCCTGATTCTTGAACGGAAGAGCCTGCCGGATTGCGTCACAATCACGGCCGAGACGGACGATGGTATCGTCATGGGCATTGAACACAAAGAATGGCCTGTGCATGGCATTCAGTTTCATCCCGAAAGCATCGCGTCCGAGCATGGGCATCAATTGCTCAAGAATTTTCTGGAAACGACAAAACACTAGGGTTGGGCGATGAGCGACAGTCGCGAAAAATTTAAGGATATTCTTGGCAAGGTCGCCGGTGGCGATGTTCTATCATTTGAAGAAGCGGAATCCGCCTTCGAAATTATGATGTCGGGCGACGCGACCCCAGCGCAAACTGGCGGCTTGTTGATGGCGCTGCGCACCCGTGGAGAAACAGTTGATGAGATCACGGGCGCCGCGACAATCATGCGCGCAAAGGCGACTCATATTTCGGCGCCTGATAACGCCATGGACATTGTCGGCACCGGCGGCGACAGGTCCGGCACTTACAATATTTCCACCTGCACGGCATTGGTGACGGCCGGATGCAGTGTTCCCATCGCCAAACACGGCAATCGCGCCGCAACGTCAAAGTCCGGTGCTGCCGACGTGCTCAGCGCGCTTGGGGTCAATCTGGACGCGGATTTTCCACTGTTAGAAAAAGCACTTCAGGAAGCGGGGATCTGTTTCATGATGGCGCAGCGCCACCACGGCGCCATGCGCAATGTCATGCCGGCGCGAATTGAGCTGGGGACCCCGACAATTTTTAATATTCTTGGCCCCCTGTCCAACCCCGCTGGCGTAAAGCGATTGCTCGTGGGCACTTATCTGCCGAAATGGGTGAGGCCGATGGCGGAAACGCTGGGTAGGCTTGGCGCCGAACGTGTCTGGGTCGTGCATGGCTCCGACGGCTTGGATGAGTTAACGACGACAGGGCCGTCCCACGTGTGCGAATACGACAACGGCGACATTCGCGAATTTGAGCTGACCCCTGAAGATGCAGGTTTGCCACTTGCAGATTCCAAGGATCTGAAAGGCGGCGACGCGGACTATAACGCTGCGGCCATTCGCGCCGTGCTGTCCGGCGAACCTGGTGCCTACAGGAATATCGTACTTTATGGTGCCGCAGCCGCGTTGATGATTGTTGGCAGGACGAGTGATTTGAAAGAAGGCGTCGCCATTGCGTCAGACGCGATTGCAAGCGGCCGCGCCCAATCTTGCCTGGACAAACTTGTCGCGATCACCAATGAAACCACATCATGAGTGACATCCTGGAACACATTTGCAATGATAAGCGCCGCCATGTCGCCGATCTAAAGGCGCAGCGCCCGTTAGAGGAGATGCAACGCTTGGCGACGCAAGGTCCTACGCCGCGCGGATTTGCCACTCAATTGAAAGACAGATCGAGAGTTGGCTACGGCCTTATCGCGGAATTGAAGAAAGCCTCGCCCAGTAAGGGGCTAATCCGGCCTGAATTCGCACCCGCGAGCTTAGCTCGAGATTACGAATCTGGTGGCGCGGCATGTTTATCTATTTTGACCGACGGCCCGTATTTTCAGGGCAAAAATGATTATTTGACCGCGGCGCGCATGGCGACCTCATTACCGGTCCTTCGCAAAGATTTCATGCTCGACCCCTATCAGATTTATGAAGCCCGTGCGATTGGCGCCGATTGTATTTTACTGATCATGGCCGCGCTGGATGACGCTGACGCGCAAGAAATGGAATCCTTAGCGTTTGATTTGGGTATGGATGTCTTAATCGAGGTTCACAACGAACCGGAACTGGACCGTGCATTACGGCTGAAATCACCACTTATGGGTGTCAATAATAGGGATTTGAAAACATTGGAGGTCGATCTTTCAACGACAGAAACACTCGCGGGCGCTGTACCGGGCGATAGGATTATCGTTGGTGAAAGCGGACTGGGAACACCTGATGATTTAGCCCGTTGCGCGGCTGTCGGAGTACGATGCTTTCTTATCGGCGAGTCGTTGATGCGCCCAACCGATGTCAGGGCCGCGACGGAAGCAATCCTCGCCGACCCCGTCGCAGCGTAGGGACCGACGCCATGTCTTCCGATTTGAGCCATTTTGACCAGGACGGCAACGCCATCATGGTGGACGTCTCCGCAAAGGACAGCACGGAACGCATCGCCATCGCCGTAGGCGCGGTCGTGATGCAGCCTGAAACGGTTCGCCTGATCCAACAAGGCGTTATGAAAAAAGGCGATGTTTTGAGCGTCGCTCAACTTGCCGGAATCATGGGCGCGAAACGGACGCCGGATTTGATCCCACTATGCCATCCGCTGGCTCTAACGTCGGTCAAGGTTGATCTAATCATTAATCCTGACCGCAATGCCGTTAAAATCACCGCTCGATGCGCCTTGAACGGACAGACCGGCGTCGAAATGGAAGCGCTGACGGCGGTGTCCGTCGCCGCATTGACCGTTTACGACATGTGCAAAGCCGTCGATAAAGGCATGCAAATCACCGAAATTCGACTCATCCACAAATCCGGCGGCAAGTCGGGAACCTACGAGAGCACCTAATGCTAAGTGTTGAAGAAGCCCGGACCCGAATTCTTGCGGCGATTACACCCATGCCCACCGAGCAAATCGGCCTGTCGAACGGTTTGGGCCGTGTTCTGGCCGAAGATATTGCATCCCGACGCACGCAACCCCCTACGGCTGTATCAGCCATGGACGGCTATGCCGTACGCGCCCAAGATGTCGCCACGGTTCCCGTCACGCTAAAAATTTCAGGTCACGTTCCTGCCGGGGGTTCTCATGACGATGTGCTTGGTGCCGGTGAAGCAGTTCGTATATTTACGGGTGCCCCCGTACCCGATGGTGCCGACGCTATCGTGATTCAGGAAAACACCGACACGAACGGGGTAACGGTCACGGTTAAAGAATCGTCTCCAGCCGGCCATTATATCCGCCCAGCAGGACTAGATTTTCGAACAGGCGATGTCATTTTGCGTGCCGGCGATGCTTTAACAGCGCGAAATGTCGGGATGGCGGCGGCAATGAATACGCCCTGGCTGTCGGTGCACCGGAAACCGCGCATCGCGATCCTCGCCACAGGGGATGAAATTGTCATGCCCGGTGATCCCATTGGCCCCAATCAAATAGTCAGTTCCAACAGCCTGGCGTTGGCAGCGATGATTGAGGCTTCTGGCGCGGAGCCTATATTGCTAGGCATTGCGCCGGATGAAAGCAATGAGTTAAGCGCCATGGCGGCAGCCGCCCATGGTGCGGATATGTTGGTGACGACCGGCGGCGCTTCGGTCGGCGATCATGACCTCATTCAGTCCGTTCTGGGCGACAATGGACTCGAAGTCGATTTTTGGAAAATCGCCATGCGCCCTGGTAAACCACTGATATTTGGCGATATTAAAGGAACACCATTATTAGGCCTTCCCGGAAACCCGGTGTCCACTCTTGTCTGTGGGATAATTTTTCTTATCCCCGCGCTTCAAAAAATGTTGGGCATAAGTGAGCAAGAGACGTCATTGGAAACAGCGATACTCGCCGTTGATTTAGCACAAAATGATCAACGGGAAGATTACCTGAGAGCGCGCTTAAGCTACGATGACAGTGGCGCTCGCATGGCGACGCCTTTTTCAAAGCAAGACAGTTCCATGTTGTCCCGTTTGGTTCAAGCCGACTGCCTGTTGGTTAGGCCCCCTAATGCGCCTGCCGCGAAGACCGGATCAGCTGTTGAAATATTGCCCATGCCTCATGGTTTGGTGCGAATTTAAAGCCAAATAGGCAATTATCCATATTTCACTTGACCAATTCGGAGAACTAAACTAGAACATGCGTTATGTTGTTGTTTTGTTCTATATGTGGTGTGTTTACCGAAGGTCATCTTCTTGACACATACAAAATTTCGAGGGTGACCTATGCTGACGCGGAAACAATATGAATTGCTCGTATACATTCAAAAACGCCTGAACGAAAGCGGCATTTCACCATCCTTCGACGAAATGAAGGAAGCTTTAAACTTGAAGTCAAAATCCGGCATTCACAGGCTTATAACCGGGTTGGAAGAACGCGGATACATACGTAGATTGCCTCATAAAGCGCGCGCATTGGAAATCCTTCGATTACCGGAAAATGCGGAATCCGCAGGTCTCGGGGGACGTAGCGGCTTTTCACCAACAATCGTCAGTAACGATGATTATTCGCCCCCTGCCCCCCCCAATAATGTGGTTTCTCACAGCGTCGTGCCTTTACCGCTTTATGGACGCATCGCTGCAGGCACCCCGATTGAAGCCATCCGAGATCAATCCACTGCCGTTGATGTCCCTGCGAGTCTGTTACGTGGAGGCGATCATTACGCGCTTGAAGTCGAAGGCGATTCAATGATCGACGCAGGAATTTTAGATGGAGACACAGTCATTATTCTACGTTGTGACGCTGCAGAAAATGGCGTCGTCGTTGTCGCGTTGATCGATGAAAATGAAGTGACCTTGAAACGAATGCGTCGAAAAGGAAATTCCATTGCGTTAGAACCCGCAAACCAAAAATACGAAACGCGTATTTTTGGGCCTGACCGCGTACAAGTGCAAGGACGCCTTATCGGTTTGATCCGACAGTATTAAATTTCCACCGCGTAGGAGGACGCTTGATGGGCCAGGGCCAAACCCCGTTTTGATAAACGAAATCTTCGGTCTTTACCCCATCGTCAGAAAGATGCACGCCGTTGCGCCATAAATCGAATTTGTCGATCACCACGATAGCGTATGGACATGTTAACGAACCGACGTGGCGCTGACGAGGATATACGCAATGACAAGATCATCCACCATCACCCGCTCATCCTAAAAATAGGCGGCGGTTTCCCCATTCACCCGTGCGACCCAACCCTAGCG
>JAPKDL010000138.1 GCA_028822585.1 Alphaproteobacteria bacterium
GGTGGCGGCATGAAAATGCTCGATTACGGATTGATTTATGAACAGTTGCCCGCCTGGTTCGCGGTGTCCGTCATGGCGCATGAAGTCACGGCGTCACGGATATTCGCCGAAGCGAACATGGAACAACGCGAACGCTTCATGCCGGATTTATTCTCGGGTCGGAAAATCGCCGGTACGGCGACATCGGAACCGGGCGCGGGTTCCGATCCGCGTGGTTTGACGACTCGAATGGATATTGATGGCGATACCGCCATCGTCAATGGCCGCAAGCTGTGGATCACCAATGGCTCGGTCGCCGACATTATTGCGGTCACCTGCATCGATGGCGTCGACGACAAGGGCCGCAATACGTTAAAGCGCATTGTCGTGGAACCCACCGAGTCGAATGTCGAAATCCGCGAGATCGAAACCGTTGGCCTGCAACAGGGTCATTTGTCAGAAGCGGTATTTGAAGATTGCGAGGTGCCGGTGGAAAATATACTGAGTTCCGGCGGCGATGCAGCGCGGATGTTGACGATCACTTGGAATGGCAACCGCCCGTTGGTGGGCCTGGCCGCTGTGGGCTTGACGCAAACGGCGTTCGATATGGCGGTTGAATATGCGGGTGTGCGGGAACAGTTTGGCAAACCCATCGCGGGGCATCAACTGGTGCAACAACATCTGGCCGAGATTGAAACGGCGATTATGTCGTCGCGGCTGCTGTGCTATTACGCGCTGGATATGATGGACCAGGGCCAACGCGAAAATGGCGCGGCGGCGATGGCGAAGCTGCACGCGACAAAGGCTTGCGAGAACGCGATTTCGCTTGCCATGCTGGTTCATGGTGGTATGGGAATAACGCGCGAAGCGGGGCTTGAGAGGCTTTGGCGCGACGTTCGCATGTTGTCGGTTCCCGATGGGATTGATGACATTCTAACCCTGATCCAGGGCCGGGAAATAACGGGAATCGCCGCCTTTAGATAATCGATGCGTATTCCATATAAGGAGAGAAAATTCATGGCTGACGAACGCCCAACCATCGCCGTACTTGGCGGGACCGGCGACCTTGGGTCCGGACTAGCTTACCGGTGGGTCTCAGCGGGTTATTCCGTCATTTTGGGGTCTCGATCAGAAGAGCGCGCCGAAGCAGCGGCTGCCGCAATTGCCGCTGAAATTGGCGGTTCGGTTTCGGGCAAAGGAAACAAGGATGCGGCGAATATGGCTGATATCATCGTCCTTACCGTGCCCTACGCCAATCAACGCCCGTCCCTGGAAGAAGTGAAAGCCGAGGTGCAAGGCAAGATTTTGGTCGATGTGACGGTACCGCTGGCACCGCCAAAGGTCGCGCGGGTAAATTTGCCGGAAGAAGGTTCGGCCGGGAAGGCAGCGCAATTGTTTTTGGGCGAAGGAGTGCGGGTCGTGTCGGCGTTTCAAAATGTCGCCGCCGCCCATTTACGTGATCTGGACCATGTGATCGATTGCGACGTGCTGGTCAGCGGGGATGATCCGGCGGCGCGCGAATCAGTGGTCGCGCTGGTTGAAGCCGCCAGTATGCGTGGTTGGCACGCGGGCCCTATCGACAATGCCGTGGTGGCCGAAGCGTTGACCTCTGTACTGATCCATATGAACCGCCGCTACAAGATTGCTGGCGCTGGTATTCGGATTACGGGCGAGTCGAAAGCGGAGTCCAAATAAGTGGTGGAGTCGGTTACATTCTCCGCAATTCCGGACATTCCGATGATTGAGCCGGGCGATGATTTGGTCGATATCGTATTGAGTGCGGTCACGCGCGCCGAGGCTGATATCCAGACCGGCGACGTCTTCATTATCGCCCAAAAGGTGTTTTCCAAAGCCGAAGGTCGGTATGCGGTTCTGGAGGAAGTTGAGCCAACGGCGGAGGCCGTGACCTTGGGCGAAGCGACGGAAAAAGATCCTCGTCTTGTGCAGTTGATTTTGTCGGAATCGAAAGAGGTGCTGCGGCATCGCCCCGGCGTTATTATTGTGGCGCACCGGTTGGGTTACGTCATGGCGAATGCGGGTATCGACGCCTCAAACATCGGGGCATCGAATGGTCGCGAACAGGTCCTACTTTTGCCCGTGGACCCCGACGCCAGCGCCGAAGCGTTCCGTGATGCGATTAAAAAGGCCACGGGCCAGGATGTCGGCGTAATCATGAGTGATAGTGTCGGGCGGGCGTGGCGCAGCGGCACGGTCGGCATTGCGTTGGGGGCGGCGGGTGTGCCGTCCATGGCCGATTTGCGCGGTGATTTGGATTTGTTCGGACGCCCGCTGCAGTCGTCCATTGTCGGGTTCGCCGATGAAGTTGCGGCGGCGGGCTCTTTGCTGCAAGGCCAGGGCGCGGAAGGCGCACCGGTCGTATTGGCGCGCGGTTTAAAAATGCCCTGGGAGGCGGCGCCCGCATCGGTGCTGATCCGCGATATTGCGGAGGATTTGTTCCGGTGAACGAGTTTACTGGGACCTGCGTCGCGTTGTCGGGTGGTGTGGGCGGCGCCAAGCTGGCTTTGGGCTTGTCCAGAATTTTGGCGCCGGCGCAGTTGGACGTTATCGTCAATACGGGTGATGATTTCGAGCATCTTGGCCTGACTATTTGCCCGGACTTGGATACGCTGACCTACACGTTGGCGGGGCTAAACAACACCGAAACCGGCTGGGGTCGGGCAGGGGAAACCTGGACCTTTATGGCGTCCTTAAGGGCGTTGGGTGGAGAATCCTGGTTCCAGTTGGGCGACGGCGACCTAGCGATCCATGTGGAGCGGACAAGGCGGTTGGCCGCAGGGGAGCCCCTGTCGAGGGTGACGGCGGAATTGACTGCACGGTTGGAGATTGAACTTTCCGTAATCCCAATGAGCGACGACCCGGTGCGCACCTTCGTTGAGACCGCCGCCGGCGCTTTGGCGTTTCAGCATTATTTCGTGCGCGATCAATGTGCACCAGAGGTCACCGGATTCGAATTTCGCGGCGCCAAGACTGCGACGCCTTCGCCAATGGCCTTGGGTGCCTTGGCCGACCCAGCGTTGGATGCGGTAGTGATTTGTCCGTCCAATCCATTTATCAGCATTGATCCGATCCTGGCGGTGCCTGGTCTACGCGGGGCGATTGAAGACGCCGCTGCGCCGGTGATTGCGGTGTCGCCCATTGTCGGTGGCAAAGCGATCAAGGGGCCCACAGCTAAAATGATGGTGGAACTGGGCGTCACGCAATCTGCAGCCTCTGTTGCACGGCATTATGACGGATTGATTGATGGTTTCGTTCTTGATAGTGAAGACGCAGCGTCGGGCGATGAAATTCGGGCGTTGGGATTAGATGTCTTGACCACAAATACGGTGATGCAAAGTCTAGAAGACCGTGTATCTTTGGCCGCCGATGTGCTTGAATTCGCGACCAAGTTGCGATCCAAATCCAAATAGGAGGAGCGCGTCCCGTGATCTGGGCCGTTTTACCCGCTAAAAATTTCGACCAGGCAAAGGAACGGTTGTCTCCGGCGTTAAATGCGCTGGAACGTAAGTGTTTGTTCCGCGCCATGTTTGAAGACGTGTTGGCCGCGTTGGCGGATGCGCCCAGCCTCGCTGGGGTGATGGTGGTTACGCGTGACCTGGAAGCGATCGCGATCTCCAAGCCGTATGGAGTCCGCATTTTGACGGAAGATAAAAATAACGGACAGACAGCCGCTATCGAATTCGCTGCCGCGACCTTGGCGACTGAAAATGTGGATGGCATATTGACGATGCCGGGTGATGTGCCCCTGGCGACCAGTGTTGAAATTGAACAGGTGCTGGCCTCCCATCTTGAACTCCAGGAACGCCGAATGACTATTGTTCCGGCGCATGATGAACGCGGGTCGAATTGTATTGTATGTTCACCGCCCAGGTTAATTCCGTTTCAATTCGGTAATGACAGCTTTTGCCCCCACCTCGCTGCCGCTGAGGCGCGTGGGGTGACGTCGAATATTGTTAAGTTTCCCGGCATCGGTCTGGATATCGATAGACCGGAAGATTTGTTGGTGTTGTTGAAGCGCGTCGAACAAACAGGTGAAAAGGGCAGGGCCGTGACCTATCTTTATGACTCTGGGATCGCGTCGCGACTGGAAGTTGAAGCAAACAGGGTGTCTTCTACATGATAAACCGAACTGAAGCCTTGGCCTTAGCGCAGGAAACCGATGTGGCGGCGTTAAGCGCCCGCGCAAGGGTGTTGCGCGATGAAGGTCATGGCAACGTCATTTCCTATTCGCGCAAGGTCTTTATCCCGCTAACGCAATTGTGCCGCGATGTGTGCCATTACTGCACCTTTGCGCACCCACCGCGTAAAGGCGAACGGGCGTTCATGACGTTGGACGAAATGGTGGACGTGGCCCGCGCAGGCGCCGTGGCGGGGTGCAAGGAAGCGTTGTTCACCTTAGGCGACAAACCAGAACTACGCTACCGCGTAGCGCGTGATGAACTGGCGGCGATGGGGTTCAACTCCACCTTGGCTTATTTGGCGGCGGCGGCGAAGCGCGTGTTTCAGGAAACTGGACTGCTACCCCATGTGAACCCTGGCATCATGACGTCGGATGATCTGACCGCGTTGCGCGCCGTGTCGATCAGCCAGGGGATTATGCTGGAATCCGCCGCGCCCCGGTTGAGCGAAAAGGGTGGCCCGCACCATGGGTCGCCGGACAAGGACCCGGCGGTTCGACTGGCGACCATTCGGGCGGCGGGAGAATTGAAGATTCCATTCACCACGGGCATTCTGATTGGCATTGGGGAAACCCGGCAAGACCGTGTCGAATCCCTGTTGGCGCTGCGCGAATTGCACGATGAATTCGGCCATATTCAGGAACTCATTATTCAAAATTTCCGGGCTAAATCTGACACGCGTATGGCGGATTCACCGGAGCCGCCCTTGGACGAGTTGATCTGGACTATTGCCGTAGCACGTATCATGTTTGGTCCGGTCATGAATATCCAGGCGCCGCCGAATTTAAGCCCCGGCGATCTGCAGCCGCTCGTTGCGGCGGGATTGAATGATTGGGGTGGCGTGTCGCCGGTGACGCCCGATCACGTCAATCCGGAAGCGCCGTGGCCGCATCTGGAAGAATTAGCGCGTCAGTCTGCTGATTGTGGCATGGTGTTGACGGAACGGCTGGCGCTGTATCCGGCCTATGCGAAGGAGTTAAACGCGTGGGTCGACCCTGGCCTGCACACACCAGTGTTGCGGGAAATTGACGCCGGTGGGTTTGCGCGTGCGGATGCGTGGTCGCCCGGGTCAGCGGTGACGCCCGCGCCGCTATACGCCGTGAATGCGCCCGCCTGCACCGCGCCGGTGGCGGCGATTTTGGCCAAGGTGGAAGACGGTGCCTTGTTAAGCGCGCCCGAGATCATTCGCTTGTTTGAGGCGCGCGGCGGCGATGTGGCGGCGGTGTGTCAGGCGGCGGATGCGCTGCGCGCGCGGGTGAATGGCGATGTGGTCAGCTATGTGGTCAACCGCAACATCAACTACACCAATGTCTGTTATTTCAAATGCCAGTTCTGCGCCTTCTCCAAAGGCAAGCTCAGTGAAAACTTGCGCGGCCGCCCGTATGATCTGGATAATCAGGAAATCGCGCGCCGGGTACGCGAAGCCTGGGACCGGGGCGCGACCGAAGTCTGCATGCAAGGCGGCATTCACCCTGAATACACTGGCGATACCTATCTAACTTTGTTGGAGACAGTGAAGGAAGTCGCGCCGGATATGCATGTCCACGCCTTCACGCCGTTAGAAATATGGCAGGGCGCGAAGACGCTGGGCCTCGATATTTCGACGTATCTGGAACGGCTGCGGGACGCGGGACTTGGTACTTTGCCGGGGACGGCTGCGGAAATCCTGGACGACCGGGTGCGCGACATTATCTGCCCGGACAAGGTCAATACCGCGCAATGGTTGGAGGTCATGGAGGCGGCCCACGGGGTGGGGTTGAGATCCACCGCCACGATCATGTACGGACATGTCGACGGGCCGGAACACTGGGCCAATCATTTGCTGCATATCCGCGACCTGCAAATTCGTACCGGTGGATTTACCGAATTCGTGCCGCTACCGTTTGTGCCCGAAGAAGCGCCGATTTACCTGAAAGGTCAGGCACGCCGTGGCCCGACCTATCGGGAAGCGGTGTTGATGCACGCGGTGGCGCGGCTGACCTTGCACCCGCATATCACCAACATCCAGGCTTCCTGGGTGAAGATGGGGCCGGAAGGCGTGAAGGCATGCCTAGCGTCTGGCGCCAATGATGTTGGCGGCACCTTGATGAACGAAACCATTACCCGGGCGGCGGGTGCGGTGCATGGCCAGGAGTTTCCCCCTGCCGACCTTGAAGCCTTGATCACGTCCGCTGGACGCACACCTCGATTGCGAACGACGCTTTATGAAGACGCGACGCTGGAACGCCGGGAGGCGGCTTTTGCGGCGGGTGAATTGGAGCCGGTCGTCAACACGCCTGCGCGGCGCTACGAACGGGAAGAAAAAAGGAACCTCGTAAGAGCCGGGCAAGACGCGGCGGACTGATGATTCTGACGCCGAAGCGTACGACGGTTTACACCGGAGCGGTTTATGATTCCGCGCGTTGGGATGACTTTGTTCCCCGCGATGATGACGTGTTCATCTGCACACCGCCAAAAAGCGGCACCACCTGGACCCAGGCGATTTGCGCCTATTTGATTTTCGGACACATTGACGAAGAAATCGAGCCCGGCATGATATCGCCTTGGCTCGACGCTAAATTCGTGCCCTGGATTGAATTGAACGCAATGTTGGCGGCGCAAACACATCGGCGTTTTATAAAGACTCATACGCCGCTGGATGGCATTCCATATTTTCCGCAATGCACATATCTGATGGTGTACCGAGACCCACGCGATACGTATTTTTCGATGCGCGGTCACGCCGCCAACATGAAAAACCACAAACTGGCAAGGCGCTTGACCGCGAGTGTTAGCGACGGATTTCGAGAATGGACAGAAAAGTCCTTTAGGCCGGGGAATTTTGACGCTTTCGCCTTAGGGGCCAATGCGCATCATTTCGATAGCTATCATCGTTTTGCTAATTTGCCGAACCTGCATTTTTTCCATTATGCGGATATGAAACAGAATTTGCGGGGCGTGGTTGCGGCGATGGGAGCGGCGCTGGGCCTGTCGCCATCGGACGCCCATTTGGATGATATTGTAGCAGCGGTTAGCTTTGATTCCATGAAGGCGAACGCGTGGAAATTCGCGCCCAACGCAAGGCGTGGGGTTTGGAAAGATGACAGCCGGTTTTTCAACGCTGGCCAAAATCAACAATGGCGGGACGCGTTAATTGCTAAAGATCTGGCGATCTATGACACGCGGATAGCCGATTTACTGTCCGGAGATCACATCGATTGGCTGCATAATGGCGACCACAATGGTGACGGGGCGCTGTAGGTTAAAAGGTCAGGACGCTGGGATTCTAGGGGCGGGTTTTTCAAGAGCCGCAATGCGCTCTATGCCGTAAACCATGTCCGACATAATGAATTCCGCCAATTTGAGCATACCCTGACAACCCACGCCGAAA
>JAPKDL010000031.1 GCA_028822585.1 Alphaproteobacteria bacterium
CGCGACCAGAGGCAAGCCTGCGGCGGCGGCTTCCAGCAGTGATTTCGGCAACCCTGCGATATCAGCGTCGGCGTAAACGCCGGGAATGTCGTCGGATGGCCCGGCAATATCCACAATGCCTTCCGCCGCCCAGACGTCCAATTAGTCCTGTGAGATCGCGGCGGGGTTGTCGTCGTCGGGACCGACCAGGCGAATCTTTAAGACGACGCCGCGCGATTTCAACAGCCGTGCGGCGGAGACCAGTTCGTCGATTCCCTTGTCCCACAACATGCGGCTGACGCAGACGGCGACAGGGATGTCCGGCGTACGCGGGATGACGAGCGGCTTGAACTGTTCAAGGTCCACGCCGGACCCGCGAATGATGGTGATGCGACGCGGGTCAACGCCGACCTGGTCAATAAACAGTCGCGCGTCGTCGTCGTTTTGCACGATGGTTAGCGTGCTGTCGCGGTTGAGAAGAAAGTGGAATGCGCCCACCAGAAGTGGGCGTGAGAGACGGGCGAACAGGCCGTTGGAGATAAACTAAAGCCCATTCCGGTAAAAGCGTTAACGACAGCGGGGACTCCGGCCATCCAGGCGGCCAGCGCCCCATACAGAGACGGTTTCAAGGCGACGTGATGGACGATGTCAGGGTGTTCGCGGCGGTAGAGACGGTATAGGGCGGCGATGGTGGCGAGGTCACGGAACGGGTTGCGACCACTGCGGGACCGTTCCCGCGGATGCAATGTGAAAGTCCCGGCTTGGATGGGGGCACCGTGGTCGCGCACCCGTGTGGCGATGGAGACTTGTGCGCCGGATTCCCGTGCGGCGCGTGCAATAGGTAGTCTGTGCGACCAAAATACCAGTCCTCGCTGACCAGGTAGAGAATTTTTATGTTCGGGAGCGTCACGCCAACGCCAACTTACGCCGCGCGGAGGCAGCGAATTTTCATGTGCACGATCTGGTAAATATCCAGGCCTGTAATTTTCGAAATTTCCTGATAGGGCAGCGTGGTTTCCGTCACTAGTTTCCAGGCGTGCATTTCGGCGGGCATTCGCGCGGTGCTGCGTCGGGCTCGTTGATTTCGTTGGCGCGGTTGACGTTCTTGCGCGTCCAATCCTCGCTGGCGCGCCGCCTCCATGGCTTCTTCGCGGCGCTGTTTCGCCATACGAAGATCGTGGTCCATCATATGGACGTGCTGTGCGGCTTCCTTTTCGTGGGGATTTTGCTGCGGACGTTCCTGACGTTTAACCGGGGGTGAGACCATGGCTGCTTCTTCCAGCGTCAAACCCTTACGTTCCGCAATTCGTTTTGCTGCGGCCATAGCGTTTTCACGTTCCCCAGGATACTCGCTGGCTTCAGCCAGCTTTAGTAAACTGTGAAATAGCTTCCGTTCTTCCATGGTCAATTCTTGATCGATGAGTCGTTCCTCGGGCGTCACAAATAGGATCAGTAACTTATAAATACCCAGTATATCCGTAGCCGCGAAAATTTGCTACAGAGGAATATCTAGGGGAACACTTTGAGAAATGGCGCGTTGAATGGCTTGGTGGAGATTGTGAAATGTGGTCTACTGGGGCGGTATAAAACCCCTGTATGAGGATGGCTGTAAGGCCCATAATTATTGACTGCGTCAATCATCTGATCCTGGAAAACAATCCAAATTGGCCTATGTTAAAACGTTATATCCACGCGTTCCTGTCTGAACACTGCTAACGCATCATCCATTCAGCGCGCGCAAACGCCGGCGCATCACTTTTCCGGTGGTGGTCATCGGTAATTCGTCAATGAATTCCACATGACGCGGATATTCATAAGCTGCGAGTTTTGTCCGAACGAATTTCTGGATGTCGGTTTGTAACGTCGTTGACGCAGCTTCGTCGGCGGGTGTGGCCCCGTCGCGCAACACGATATAGGCCTTGATCGCTTCGGTTCGTAACAGGTCGGGCACGCCGATGACGGCGGCCATCGACACGGCGGGGTGTTTGGACAGGCAATCCTCGATCTCGCCGGGGCCAATGCGGTATCCGGCGCTGGTGATGACGTCGTCGTCGCGGCCCACATACCAGAAATAACCCTCTTCATCGCGGTGTCCGGTGTCACCGGTGACCAGCCAGTCGCCGATGTATTTTTCACGCGTGGCTTGTGCGTTGTTCCAATAGCGCAGGAAGGCGACGGGGTCTGGGTTGCGAATGGCGATGGTGCCGGTCTGGCCGTCGGGCAAAAGATTTCCGGCGGCGTCGATAATCGCGACGTCGTGTCCGGGTATGGCGCGACCCATCGACCCTGGGCGGATGTCCATGACCGAGGCGCAATTGCCGATGACGAGGTTGCATTCGGTTTGGCCGTAAAACTCATTGATGTTGAACCCGAAGGTTTCCTGTCCCCAATCGAGTAGTTCGGTTCCCAGGGTTTCACCACCACTACCGATGGATCGCATGGTGTAGTTCCATTTGGATTGTGGGTCGGGAATAAGGCGCATGAGTTTCAGCGCTGTTGGTGGAATAAAGGCATTTTTGACGTTGAAGTCCGCAATTAAGCGGAACGCGTCTTCGGGGTCGAACTTCCGGGCGCGATGGGCCAACACGGGCATACCGTGATGCAGGGCGGGCAACAGCACGTCGATCAACCCGCCGATCCAGGCCCAATCGGCGGGCGTCCAGAATAGGTCGTTTGGTTGGGGAAAAAAATTATGTGGGAATTCGACGCCTGGTAGGTGACCCAACAGTGTCCGGTGGGCGTGTAATGCACCCTTTGGTGGTCCGGTCGTGCCGGACGTAAAAATCAAGAGGGCCGGGTCGTCCGCTTTGGTGGCGACGGAGGCGAAGCGGTCGCTGGCTTTGTTCAGACAGGCATGGAAATCCTCTGCGCCGTCACCAGGACCATCAATAGATAAAATTGTGGTGAGTCGGGGTAGCTGATCCCGAATGATGTTAATCTTCGCGAGGCTGGCGGCCTCGGTAATAAGTAGTTTCACGCCGCTGCTGGATAGGCGGTATTCCAGCGCGTCTTCGCCGAACAGTGTGCACAAGGGGACGGCGATCAAACCAGCTTTGTAGGCGGCGATATGGGCGACGGCGGTTTCCGGTGCCTGCGGCAATAAAATGCCGACCCGGTCGCCGGGCGTCAGGCCCTTGGCGTTGAAGGCATTGGCCAGTTTGTTGGACAGGGCGCGTAAATCACCAAAGGTGTAGCGCGTGGCGTCGGAATTGCCGTCGTAGTAAATTATCGCCGGATCGTTTGGCCGGGCTGCCGCGTGCTTGTCGCAGACATCGACGCCGATATTGTAATATTCTGGAATATTCCACTGGAATTCCCGCCGGACATCGGCATAGGTCGCACCGGGGTTTAGCATTTCCAAATTCCCGTCTTTCGTCTGGTTCACGTTGCGGTGAGTCGGTACTCTCGAACCTAGTTTACTTAACAGAGCGGCGAACGGACAATGGAAACAGTTAATCCCTACTATCCGCAACTATTTACACCGCTGAAGGTTGGATCTCTGACACTGCCCAACCGTCTGATGATGGGATCGATCCATACGGGACTTGAACATCGCCCGGACGGCATGGGACGTCTGGCGGCGTTTTACGCCGAGCGTGCGGCGGGCGGGGTCGCCTTGATCGCGACCGGCGGGTTTTCGCCCAACAAGGCGGGAAATTTAACGACGGCGCGGGTCGAAATGTCCACGGAGGAAGACGCACGAAATCATGAAGTTATCCCGCGCGCCGTGCATGAGGCCGGGGGACGGATTGTTCTGCAGGTTTTGCACAGCGGGCGATATGGCTATCATCCTGATATCGTCGCACCGTCGGCGGTGCGCTCCCCGATTAACCGGGACGAACCACACGCCTTAAGCGTTGACGAAATTGAACAAACTATTGAAAATTACGCCTGCTCGGCGGAACTTGCCAAAAGCGCCGGGTATGATGGCGTGGAGATCATGGGGTCGGAAGGTTATCTGATCACCGAATTTCTGTCGCTGCGCACCAACCATCGCGATGACGAATGGGGAGGCGATTTCGACAATCGGATGCGATTCGTGGTGGAGGTTCTACGCCGGGTCCGGGCACGCATGGGTGGTAATTTCTTGATCGTGTTCCGAATTTCAGCGCTCGACCTTGTGGAGGGCGGCTTGACTGGTGCGGAAACCCGCCGCTTGGCCCAGAGCGCCGAAGCGGCGGGTGCCGATATGCTCACCACTGGAGTAGGCTGGCATGAAGCGCGCATTCCAACCATCGCCCAGGCTGCGCCGCCGGCGGGATTTGTGTGGGCGACGGAAAATATCAAAGGCGCGGTGTCAATTCCCGTCGCCGCCAGCAATCGCATCAACTCACCGGAAATCGCCGAAGCCATTGTTGCGGAAGGCCGCGCCGATATCGTGATGATGGCACGACCGTTCCTGGCCGATGAAAAGTTCGCCAACAAGGCGCGCGCAGGCGACCGGAAGGCGATCAATATATGCATCGCGTGCAATCAGGCCTGCCTGGATCATTATTTTGAAGGTCGGGTCTGTTCTTGTCTGGTCAACCCGCGCGCCGGGTTTGAAACGAAATTACCCGTGGTGCAAACTCAGGTCGCAAAACGCATCGCCGTTGTTGGTGGGGGACCGGGTGGATTGTCCTGCGCAGTTGCGGCGGCGGAACGGGGGCATTCGGTGGTATTATTCGAGGCGTCGGACTGTCTGGGCGGTCAGTTCAATTTGGCACAAGTCGTACCGGGAAAAGCGGTTTTTGCCGACAGTATCGCTTACTTTGCGGACCAACTCGACCGGCATGGGGTGGCGGTTCGGCTCAACACTCGCGTGACTGCCGATAGTTTGCGCCGTGAGGACTTCGACAACGTGGTGTTGGCTACTGGGGTAACGCCGCGTGCGCCGGATATTCCCGGCCTCGACCACCCTAGTGTCGCACGTTACGACGATGTCCTGGCGGGGCGGCGGGACGTGGGCGCGAATGTAGTGATCATCGGCGCGGGCGGTATTGGATTTGATGTGGCGATGTATTTGCTGGAAGGCGGCGACAGATCGTATGCGGAACCCGCTGCGTTTGCGAAATCCTGGGGGATCGACATGACGTTGTCGAACGCAGGTGGATTGCAGTCGAAAGGTCGACCTCGACCGGTGCCCGCGCGAAACATAACAATGTTGAAACGAAGCGCCGGGCGTTTCGGGAGCACATTGGGGAAAACTACCGGTTGGGTGCATAAATCCGTTGTCGACGTCAACGGGGTGGAATGTCTTGCGGGCGTCGTTTACGAACGAATTGATGAAAATGGTATCCATATCCTGGTCGATGAAGGACGTCGATGCATCCCCGCTGATACAATTATCCTGTGCGCTGGTCAGGACCCGCGGCGTGATTTGGAAGGGCCAATGACGGGGCTAGGTCACACGGTGCACCTCATCGGTGGTGCCTGCGAGGCGTCAGAACTCGACGCCAAGCGGGCCATTCTGGAAGGGCTGGAAACCGCGATTGGGTTCAACGAGGCAGGTTAGCTGGCGTTGTACTGGGACTGGGTATGAGAATCGATCACAAGGGGCAGGTAGGGCTTTTTGACGGTCGTTGGACTCTCTTCGCTATTATGGTTTTTGCGCGAATTGGGGTTTGATTCTAGTGCATCGCGTCGCCGCCTTGGCATCTGAACTACGGAGTGACCTCCACCTGGGTTGCGGGGAGATAGGCCTGTTGCTAGCGTCGTTTATGATCGCTGGCGTCTTGCTGTCGCTGCCCAGCTGCATGATTTTCGGACGCCTGGAAGATCGCATGACGTTGCTTTGCGGTTTGGGCACCTTGATCCTTTCCAGTGCTATCCTCGCCCAAAGCACGGAATTCATGGGCGCGCTGGTGGGGCGTTTCGACGTTGTCGCTGGTTTTGAAACCCATGGACTGACGGGTGCAGTTTACTTGACGGTTCCGCTGCCTGCGGTCGCCGCAATTACGGTTATGATGGTGCCGCTAGGGTCGGATGATGCGGCGCCGGACACGACAGTTAAGCTGTGGTCTATTTCCAGACATAAATTTTGGCTCATCATTATCGCCGGACTCGCGTGTCCGTTGGTGAGTTCCGGCGGCTATGTTGTATTTTCGATCTACGGCCTGATTTGCCTGGTTGAGCAAGGGATGACGGCGGCGGGGTTGATGGTTGGTATCCTGTCTTGGTTGATTATCGTGACTATCCCGCTTGGGGGATACTTGGTGAACCGAACTGGGCGCAGGGATCAAACGATTTGGGTGGGCTGTCTAATTTCCACCGCCGTTATTACGATGATTCCCGTTGGCGGTCCTGCATTCGTGTGGATTGTTTTCTCCGCCGCGATGGGATTTATGGTTGGCGCGGTCATGTCGTTGCCCAGCGGTACTCTTTCCGCCAACAGCCGCGCCACGGGAATGGGTTTGTCTTACATGCTGTACTATACTGGAACCGCCGTTTTCCCTGCGGTCGCTGGGTCGGTGTATAAAACGAGAGGCGTGACCGAGGCTGGCATATGGTTTAGCGCCGGTCAGCCTGTTTGCATTTCGCCAGTTGCTGCGACGGTTAACCGATTAGCTGGCGATCGTGGAGCCACCGTCGATGACCAAGGTCGTGCCGGTAGTAAAGGTGCCTGCAGCGCTGGCGAGATACACCGCGATCCCCGCGATTTCGTCTGGCTCGCCGATGCGGCGTAACGGCACGCGTGTATTCTGGCGTTTCAGGCGTTCTTCGTCTTCCCATAAGGCGCGAGCGAAATTGGTCTTCACCAAGCCTGGCGCGATGGCGTTGACCGTCACATTCTGAGGGCCCCATTCGACCGCGAGCGTACGCGCCATCGCCATGTCTGCCGCCTTGGAAATGCCATAGGCGCCCAAGACTCCGCCAGCGCTAAGGCCGCCGACAGAGGAGATGATCATCGCCGCACCGCCGCCAGCTTTGGCGATGTGAGGCAAGACCATCTGGCAGAGCCAATGGTTGCTGCGAATATTTGTTTCCATGATTCGGTCGAACGCGGTATCGGGAATGTCCTGGATGGCACCGTAATACGGGTTGACCGCAGCGTTACAAACCAACGTGTCGATTTGACCAAATTCAGCCAAAGTCTTGTCGGTCAGCTCTTGTAATTGCTCTTTATGGGAAATATGACAGGGAATTGAGACCGCCCGGTTGTCGCCTTTTATCCAATTATCGTTGATGTCGGCGGCGACTTCGGCGCATAAATCTTCCTTGCGAGAGGAGATAACGACATTCGCGCCATGCTCCGCCATACGTGACGCGATCGCCCGGCCAATGCCTTTCGTGGACCCGGTTATAATCGCAGTCTTGCCGCTTAGGTCAAACAATGTCATGAGCGCATTCCAATTCTTGAAGTTTAATAGTTGGCATCTGATTTTATGACACAAACTGGTTCCGGTCACGCCTTGGAACGCGCCGATGCAGATCACGCCCATATCGTGGTCGTCGGCAATGAAAAAGGCGGCTCCGGCAAGTCCACGACGACGGTTCATTTGATCGCAGGATTGTTGCATGCGGGATTACGGGTCGGATGCATTGACATGGATGTGGGGCAAGAAACATTGACGAGGTTTCTAAGAAATCGACGCAGCGCGCGTGATGCGGGCGAGACGGCGCTGAAGATGCCGGAACTCCGCAGCCTCAGCGTCAGTGGATTAGATAGTATTACAGATTCGAATATAGAAAATCAGTTGATGGTGGACGCCGCTGTCGCGCAGTTGGACAAGACCAATGATTTTATCGTCATCGACACGCCGGGCAGCGCCAACGCTTTGTCGCGCTATGGCCACAGTCTGGCGGACACTTTGATTACGCCGCTCAATGACAGTTTTGTGGATCTCGATTTGCTGGCGGCGATTAATCCGGATACTTTCGCGGTGATCAGTCCCAGCCGCTATGCCGAAATGGTGTGGAAACAGAAAATGGTGCGCGCCAGCCGTGATGGCGGTTCCATCGACTGGGTGGTCATGCGCAATCGGGTGAGTTCATTGGGCTCGCGAAACAACCGCGCGGTTGAAGCCGCGATTGGGTCGCTTGCGCAGCGAATTGGGTTTCGCGTGGCACCAGGATTCCGGGAACGTGTTGTATTTCGGGAATTATTTCTAAAGGGACTGACGTTGCTTGACTTGAAAGGATCTAAAGCTGGGGGTCGTTTGAACATGTCACATATCGCCGCCCGGCAGGAAGTGCGCATGCTATTACGGGCGATTGGTTTGGTTGAAACGCCTTCGTCGAAATAAAGCCCTCGTCCGAATAAAAAACGATCCTACTTGCCCATAAGGCCCCTGGACGTGATAAAATGATATTGTGATAAAATTACCATGATTTACGTTCCCTAAACACCATATGATGGTTCATGGCGAAGCTACCGACATCCCAAGCGGACGATGTTGCGCAATTCCTGAAAAAGGTGGCGAAGACGCCTGCGCGTCCGGCGGGTGGCGGGAGATTGGTGTTCGCCATGGATGCGACCGCCAGCCGGGAGCCGAGCTGGGACCAGGCGTCGCAAATTCAGGGCGATATGTTTTCGGAAACCAGTGTCTTGGGTGGTTTGGAAGTGCAGTTGGTTTATTACCGAGGCTATGGCGAATGCCGCGCCAGCAAATGGGCCGCTAATGCGGCGGATTTGTTGCGTTTAATGTCCAGCGTCCGCTGTTTAGGTGGGGCGACGCAAATCGCCAAAGTGCTGACGCATACGATCAAGGAAAACAAGCGCCGCACCGTCAATGCGCTAGTGTTTGTTGGCGATGCGATGGAGGAAGATATTGATGACCTATGCCACAAGGCGGGTCAGCTGGGCCTCTTGAAGGTTCCGGTTTTCGTATTTCATGAAGGCGGCGACTTTATCGCGGCGAACGCCTTCAAGCAGATTGCAAAACTGTCCGGCGGCGCCTATTGCCCGTTCGACGCCAGCAGCGCTCGCCAGCTTCGCGAATTATTGTCCGCCGTGGCGGTGTACGCCGCCGGGGGCCGGCGCGCCTTGTTGGATTATGGCGAGAAAACAGGCGGCGCGGCGCTTCGATTGACTCATCAGGTTTCGGAAACTCGAAAATGAACTGGCTTATTCTTGGCACCGCCTTGTTCGCTGGTGTCATTCTGCTCCTGCGGTGGTTTATCGGCGCCGAACCAAAAATAATTTTTCGCATGTTAAAATGGACCGGATTGATGCTGGCCGTGTTGTTTGCGGTTATGTTGCTGTTGTCCGGACGCCTCGCTTGGTTGTGGGTTGCATTGGTTGGGTTGTTGCCGTGGGTGTCGCGGTTACGAATGCTGGGCCGGTTTATGAGAGCCGCTCGAGGCCCGAGTAAGGGACGCCAATCCGAGGTTAAAACCAAATTTGTCATCATGCGTCTCGACCATGACACGGGCGATATGGATGGTGAGGTGGTGCTAGGCCCTTTCACGGGCCAATTTCTGTCAAATTTAAGCCGGGACGACGTGATTTCAATGTGGCGGTCCGCTGCCTCGGACCCGCAGTCGGCGAGTGTTCTGGAAGCGTATCTTGATCGTGTGCATGGAGATGATTGGGATCAAAGTAGAGCCGGACCGACAGGTGAAGGGCCAACAAGCGGAGGGTCAACAAACGGAGGGTCATCAGGGTGGGGAAGGCGTTCGCAGGCCGGACCCAAGGGTCAAGGTGGGGGCTCCATGAGTGTTGACGAGGCGTATCACATCCTAGGACTGGATACGAGCGCGACTGAAGCCGAAATCAAGCGATGTCATAAGGATTTGATGAAAAAAAATCACCCCGATCATGGTGGATCCGACTATTTGGCGTCGAAAATAAACGAAGCTAAGGAATTATTGTTAAAAATGACCTAACTTATGAAAATCATGAAGAAGATGCCTCAAAGTAGTGATAAAAGTTGTCGTGCTTAGTGTACTGAATGGCACGTGACCTGAAATGTCTGCCCGAAATGTCTGTAAAAGGGAATTAAAAAGTGAACCGTAAACCGGTACGAAAAGCGATATTTCCCGTAGGTGGTATGGGCACGAGGTTTCTACCCGCGACGAAGGCAATGCCGAAAGAGATGCTACCAATTATCGATAGGCCCTTAATACAATACGCCGTCGAAGAGGCTGCGGCGGCGGGGATCGAAGAATTCATTTTTGTGACGGGTCGCGGCAAGCACGCGATCGAGGATCACTTTGACGAGTCCGTTGAACTGAACCATCTTCTGAGCGAACAGGGCAAGGATGATGTCTTGGCCGATATTCGGGGCTGGATGCCAAAGCCCGGGCAGGTTTCCTATACGCGTCAAATGGCGCCGTTAGGGCTTGGTCATGCGGTTTGGTGCGCCCGCCACCTAATCGGCGATGAGCCGTTCGCCGTATTACTGGCCGATGACCTGGTGATGTCGAAGACCCCGTGTCTAAAACAAATGGTTGACGTGTATGGGGAAACTGGAGGCAGCGTTGTCGCCGTGATGGATGTTCCGCGTGAACACACTGACCGGTACGGCATTCTAGATGTCAATCATGATGACGGCCGCTTGGCGTCGGTTAAAGGACTGGTTGAGAAGCCGGCCCCTGCGGATGCGCCGTCGACGCTGTCAATTATCGGACGCTATATTCTGCAACCTAACGTTTTTCGTTGGCTTGATCGCCAGGAGAAAGGTGAGGGTGGTGAAATTCAATTAACTGACGCCATGGCGTCGACGCTGGAAGACGGTCCTTTTCATGGCATGCGGTTTGAAGGTCGGCGTTTCGATTGTGGCAACAAGATTGGATTTGTTGAAGCGACTTTGGCCTTTGCGTTGTCACGGCCTGAGATGGCGCCGGCGGTTCGTGAGATTATCGCGAATTTGCGCTAAATAGATTTCTTAGACATTCATCGTCGGACGCAGGGGTCCGGAAAGGAATATCAAGTATGCGAATAGCAATGATTGGCTCGGGTTATGTCGGGCTGGTGTCTGGCGCGTGTTTCGCCAAATTTGGCATTGACGTCACCTGCGTTGACAAGGATGAAGACAAAATCAAGCGCTTGCAGAAGGGTGAAATTCCGATTTACGAACCCGGTCTTGACGACCTGGTCGCGGCTGGCTTTGCTAGCGGATCACTGAAGTTTACGACTAATCTGAGCGCCTCTGTCGCGACCGCCGACGCTGTTTTCATTGCTGTTGGAACGCCCAGCCGTCGCGGCGATGGTCATGCAGACCTCAGCTATGTGTACGCGGCGTCAGCAGAAATCGCTGAAGCATTGCAGGGGTATACAGTCGTGGTGACCAAATCAACCGTGCCTGTCGGGACGGGCAGTGAAGTTGAAAAAATCGTGCGCGATACCCGGTCGGACGCAGACTTCGACGTCGTCTCCAACCCTGAATTTTTACGCGAAGGGTCAGCGATAGAAGATTTTATGCGGCCGGACCGAGTGGTGATCGGCACTGAATCGTCATCGGCGATGGACGTCATGCGAGCGTTGTACCGGCCATTGTTCTTGAACGAAACGCCGATATTGTTCACCGAAAGGCGAACAGCTGAACTCATAAAATACGCTACGAACGCCTTTCTGGCGACGAAGATCACGTTCATCAACGAAATGGCGGATATTTGCGACAAGGTGGGCGCAAATGTTCAGGATGTCGCCAAGGGCATAGGGTTGGATGGCCGGATCGGGCCGAAATTTCTGCACGCGGGCCCAGGCTATGGCGGGTCTTGTTTTCCCAAAGACACGCTTGCGTTGGTGCGAACAGCCCAGGATGTGGGAGTGCCCACTCAAATCGTTGAAAGCGTCGTTCGCGCGAACATTGCGCGGAAGGCCGCGATGGCGCAGCGGGTCGTCGACGCCTGTGGTGGTTCGGTTTCGGGATGGACGATTGCGGTCCTTGGTGTCGCTTTTAAGCCAAATACGGACGATATGCGCGAAGCGCCCAGCCTCAATATAATTCCGGCGTTACAGGAGGCGGGCGCGACGATACGCGCCTATGACCCTGAAGCGATGGAGGAAGCAAAACCTTTGATCCCGAATGTGGAGTGGGCGAACGGCGCTTATGAGGCGATGGTGAATGCGGACGCATTGGTGATTTTGACGGAGTGGGATGAATTCCGGATGCTCGATTTTAAAGAAATGAAGTCGAGGCTAAAAAAACCAATTATGGTCGACCTCCGCAACGTTTATGATCCAGTGGAAATGATGCGGGAAAATTTTGAATATTACAGCATTGGCCGACCGGCAGTGACAGGAAGTGACGCGCCGGTCAAGCTAGCTTTAGCGGGTGCAACAGTATGACTGGTCACAATTTCGACCCCACAATTCTCCGCGAATACGATATTCGGGGCCTATTCGAAGACAATTTGTCCGTTAAAGACGCTCAGGCACTGGGCCAGACTCTAGGCAGCCTGATTATGGAACAGGATGGTCGGTCGGTTTGTGTTGGATATGATGGGCGGTTGAGTTCGCCAGCCCTTGAAGCGGCGTTGGTCGAAGGGTTGCGGGGTTGCGGGCTATGCGTGTTACGGGTTGGGCTATGTCCGACCCCGATGCTGTATTTCGCCGCCAAGGCGCTACTGGCCGACGCGGGGGTCATGATAACGGGCTCGCATAATCCGCCGCAATATAATGGTTTCAAAATAATGCTCAATGGTGGTCCGTTCTGGGGGAAAGAGATTCTCGCCTTGGGCGAACGATCAAGCCGGGGGGAATGGATTTCGGGCGATGGGCGGGTCGTTGATATGGCGCTCCTTGAAGCCTACATCACGCGAATGTTGGTCGACTTCCGTGAGGGTAAATCATTAAAGGTCGCCTGGGATGCGGGTAATGGCTCTGCTGGTGAGGCGATGACGATGTTGACCAGCCGCTTGCCGGGTCAGCATTTCCTGCTGAATGCAGAAATAGACGGCACGTTTCCGGCGCACCATCCCGACCCGACGGTTGAGGCTAATTTAAGCCAACTCAAGGATTGCGTGAGGGAAAATGGGTGTGATCTGGGCATTGGGTTCGATGGCGATGGCGACCGAATCGGCGTTATTGATGGGGATGGACGGGTGCTGTGGGGGGACCAGCTCTTGTCGATCTACGCCGCTGATGTGTTGAAAACCCACGCGGGTGCAACCGTTATCGCAGATGTTAAAGCCAGCCAGGCCCTGTTTGACGAAATTGCGCGCCATGGGGGAAAGCCGGTCATGGCGCCGACGGGGCATTCGATCATTAAATCAAAAATGGCGGAAGCGAAGGCACCATTGGCCGGTGAAATGAGCGGTCATATTTTCTTTGCTGACCATTATTACGGCTTCGACGACGCGTTGTATGCGGCCATCCGGCTGTTGGACATCCTTGCAAGTTCCGATCAAACACTGGCGCAAATGCGCGACGCCCTGCCTCAGGTCGTCAATACCCCGGAAATTCGCTTTGATGTGTCAGAGGCACGGAAATTTGTCGTCGTGACGGAGGTAAAGGAACGGTTGGGCAAGACCGACGCGAATGTCGATAGCACCGATGGCGTACGGGTTTTGAACGCAGATGGCTGGTGGTTGCTACGCGCCTCAAATACGCAAAATGTTCTCGTTGTTCGTTGTGAATCCGAAAGCGCCGAGGGTCTGGAACGTTTGAAAGTCGCTGTCGGTGAACAATTATTGGCGTCCCAGGTTGCGGTTCCTGAATTTTAGGACGTGTTACGTTGGGGGAATAGCTACACACCCCATGCGGCGGCGCTTTAATCGTTGGCAGGCGGCCTTGGCGTGTGACTTGGTAAAGCCCACGAGTCGCGCGCGATAAATAAGACCGCCTTCTTCTTTGTGCGGTGAAATATGAATTCGAGTGTGTTCGTTTAAATTTCGAATGCGCTTAACGGCTAACTGCGCGGCGCGGCGGGCTGGATTGACGGTTTTGTAGGCACCAACCTGAATGGACCATGCAGGTTCCGTATCGCGGTTAACTATTGGGGTCAGGTCGTGGGCGTATTTGCGTATGGCCTGTAGCGGTTTGGTCGTTGGTTTTTTAGGCGTCGTCTTTTTGAGCGCTATTTTGGTCGTGCTTCGTTTAATACTTGAAACGCCGCCGCGCCATGTCTTGGCCTTTGCAAACCCTTTGTCGAACAGCCGCGCCATTTCCCGGTCCCGGCTCTTTGGGTTGTGTCCGCCAAAAACGACGCCGATTAACCGCCGTCCGTCGCGTTTTGCCGAGGCGACGAGATTGAATCCGGACGCACGGATATATCCGGTTTTAACGCCATCCGTTCCGCGATAGGTGCGCAGTAGAGTATTATGATTTTTGAGCGTTTTCCCGCGAAAAATATATTTTGGGGTTGAGAAATAGCGGTATTGGCGCGGAAAATCATTGATCAAATGGCGTGCCAGGGTCGCCATGTCGCGGGCGGTGGATTTCTGCCGTCGGTTGGGTAAACCGGATGCGTTTCTAAAGGTGGTCTTCCGCATCCCGAGGGTGCGCGCTTTTTTAGTCATCGAAACTGCAAATTTTGACTCTGTTTTTCCTAACGCCTCGGCGACGATGACCGCCGCGTCGTTTGCGGATTTTGTGACGAGTGCGTAAATTGCAGTTTCGAGGGTAATTGTGTCGCCAGCGGTTAGTTTTAAATTCGATGGTGCCATACCCGCCGCGCGCCGCGAGACATGCAGCCTTTGGTCAAGTGTCAACTTACCCTGCTTCAAGGCTTCGAAAACCATGTATAACGTCATGATTTTGGTGAGTGACGCAGGATAACGGCGTTTATCTGGATTTATCGCATGGAGAACGATGCCGCGATTCACGTCGATAACAATGGAGGCATAGCGGGAAGCCGCAGCTTCTTGCGAAAATGTTATGACCCCAAGAAAAAGCCAAATAACTGCAAAAAATAAAGGTAGTTTATTCATTTAAAAACAACGAGGTTTGCTTGGAATTTCATGGCGTCCATTAGTGCGTTATTAGCTGCTTTCGCCGAATCAACAAAATTCTATTAAAAACCGATTTGCTTGTCCATCATGAAAGACTGGCGAGAATGCAAGTCTTTAAAGTCAGTTTGTGGGCGGTACATAAAAAATTGTGCGATGCAGCATTTTCTTGTTGAGTTGGGGTTGGAACATTCGGTATATATGTTATGCTGCAGTGCAGCATAGAATTTGAAATTAACAAATTGCTGGTCCGGCGAACGGCCGCTGGTGAGGCGTGTAAAACCGAATGGAGATTTGATATGACGCAAAAAAGAAAGAGCGCCCCGGCTTCGACCCAGGGATATGAAGAGGTTGTCGAGATGACGAAAGATCAAGTGGAAAAAGCCAGCACGGCTGCGTTGAAAGGCTACGACAATTTCGCCGCTTTCAACAAGGAGAGCGCGGATGCTTTCACGAAGGCAAGTAATGTCTGGGCCAAGGGCTTTGAAGCCGTTGGCAAAGCCTATTTTGATTTCGCGCAGAATTCCGCGCAAGAGAGCGTTGAAGTCGCGAAGACCATCATGGGCGCTAAAACTATCGCCGATGTTGTTGATGCGGAATCCGCCTTCGCCAAGTCCAGCTTCGACAAAGGGGTCGCTGAATCGACGAGATTGTCGGGAATGAGCATGAAGATCGCGAATGAAGCGACGGCGCCAATTCAAGCGCAGTTCAGCGCAGCGGCGGAGAAATTCGTCAAGTCGGCGGCGTAATCTGCTTCTGCATAATTTTTCACTAAGTATTTTGTGTGCCAATTCGTGAGATTTTTGCGAATGCAAATTTCCCAATCAATGCACTAGTGGAAATCAGGCACCCTAACCCTCTTAGCCTGGTTTTCACGAATTTTGTCCACATACAAAGAGGCCCAGCGGCGTGATCCACTGGGCCTCTTTGTATGTGGATAAAAGCCGAAGTAGAGAGGCGCGTGTATATTTAATTCAGATAAACCTTTCCCGCGGGCGCAAAAATCCAATATTATTAGGGACTGGCGCAAACTCGGTGTTTTAATGAACAGACATGACAATTCAACGGATGGCGGGGTTGGGACGGGTACGGTTGTACGAACCCGCCCAAAGACCAAAAAGCCGTCCATGTATAAGGTGTTGATGTTAAACGATGACTATACACCTATGGAATTTGTCGTTCATGTTTTAGAAAACATTTTTGGAATGAATCAAGACGAGGCGACGAATGTTATGTTGCATGTACATCAACGCGGCGTTGGCGTGTGTGGTGTTTTCACCTATGAAGTCGCGGAAACCAAGGTGAATCGCGTCATGGATTCTGCCCAAAAAAACCAGCACCCGCTACAATGTACATTGGAAAAGGATTGAAGCGCTCGTGTTATCCCATAATTTAGAAGAAAGCCTCCATCGCGCCCTCGCATTAGCGAGTGAGCATCGACACGAATATGCAACGCTGGAGCATTTATTGCATGCGTTGACCGAGGATCCTGATGCGATTTCGCTATTACGGGCCTGCGGCGTTGCCATCGACACGCTGCGGAAGGAGCTGAGCGTATACCTGGAAGGCGAACTCGACATGCTGGTGGCGAACCAGGTCGAAGACCCGAAGCCCACGGCCGGGTTCCAGCGCGTTTTGCAGCGCGCCGCCATTCACGTTCAATCTTCGAGCCGTGAAGAAGTTACCGGCGCCAATGTGCTGGTCGCGATGTTCTCTGAACGTGAGAGCCACGCGGTTTATTATTTGCAAGCTCAAGACATGACCCGTTTCGACGCGGTCAATTATATTTCTCACGGCATTGCTAAGGTTTCCAGTGAAAGCGCCGATGCTGAAATTAGCGGTTCGGATGAAGATGCGTCGGCTGAAACCGTCAATAAAAAAGGCACGGAATCTCTGGACGCTTATTGCGTGAATCTCAATAAAAAAGCGCGCGACGGAAAAATTGACCCGCTTATCGGCCGAACGATGGAAGTTGACCGTACAATTCAGGTGTTGTGCCGTCGCACGAAAAATAATCCTTTATATGTCGGCGACCCCGGCGTTGGTAAAACAGCGATTGCGGAAGGCTTGGCGCGACGCATAGAAAATGGTGATGTGCCCGAAGTATTGATCTCGGACGTTATTTATTCGCTTGATATGGGGGCGTTGCTGGCGGGGACACGTTACCGTGGTGATTTTGAAGAGCGGCTGAAAGCGGTGATCAGCGAGCTGGAAGATTTGCCCGGTGCCATATTATTCATTGATGAAATTCACACGATCATTGGCGCGGGCGCGACCAGCGGCGGCGCGATGGATGCGTCCAATTTATTGAAACCAGCGTTGCAAAGTGGAACGCTGCGCTGCATGGGGTCGACGACGTACAAGGAATTTCGGAATCACTTTGAAAAAGACCGCGCGCTGGTCCGACGTTTTCAAAAAATCGACGTCCGAGAACCATCTGTTGCCGACACGATAAAAATTCTTCAGGGCCTGAAGCCCTATTACGAAGAACATCATAAAATCCGCTATACCACTGAAGCTTTGAAGACCGCCGTTGAACTTTCGGCCAAATATATGAATGATCGAAAATTGCCCGACAAAGCGATTGACGTGATTGATGAAGTTGGTGCCTCGCAGATGTTGGTCGCGCCATCGAAGCGCAAGAAAACAATCGGCGTGAAAGATGTGGAGGCTGTGGTCGCGATGATGGCGCGTATTCCGCCAAAACAGGTGTCGCGGAATGACCGAGATTCCTTGAAGAACCTTGAACGGGATTTGAAAACGGTCGTGTTTGGTCAAGACGAAGCCATCGGCTCTCTTGTCACGGCGATAAAAATGTCCCGTGCAGGTTTGCGGGAACCGGAAAAGCCGATTGGCAGTTATTTATTCTCAGGCCCGACCGGCGTCGGCAAAACCGAAGTCGCGCGTCAGTTGGCGATCACCATGGGTATCGAACTAACCCGGTTTGACATGTCGGAATATATGGAACGCCATTCGGTGTCCCGTTTGATTGGCGCACCTCCGGGTTATGTTGGATTTGACCAGGGCGGTCTGCTGACGGATGCGGTCGACCAAAACCCACATTCAGTGTTGTTGTTGGATGAAATTGAAAAAGCCCATCCAGATTTGTCCAATATCCTGCTTCAAGTCATGGACCACGGGAAATTGACCGATCACAACGGCAAGAATGTTGATTTCCGGAATGTCATTTTAATTATGACGACAAATGCAGGCGCGGCGGATCTGGCCAAGCCTGCGATGGGTTTTGCACGCGACGAACGAACCGGCGAAGACGAAGAAGCGATAAATCGCATGTTCTCGCCGGAATTCCGCAACCGTCTGGACGCGACAATCGGATTCAACGGATTGTCCCAGGAGGTCGTCCACCGTGTCGTTGATAAATTCATCATGGAGTTGGAAGGCCAACTTGACGACCGCAACGTGTCGATTGAATTGAATGACGCCGCGCGTGAATGGTTGGCGGTGAAAGGGTACGACCGGAACTTTGGCGCGCGTCCGCTTTCAAGGATTATACAGGAACATGTCAAAAAGCCATTAGCTGAAGAATTGCTATTCGGTAAATTGGCGAAGGGCGGCATCGTGGCCGTTGGGCTGAAAGCGGGTACTCTGACATTTGAATTCACGTCTTCGGGTAATGGCTCAAAAAAAGGGTCCGGAGGTGGCTCTGGTGGAAAGGGATTGCCGAAACCAAAGGTGCCTGAACTCGTCGAGCGCTAAGGGCTACGCAGCGGAGTGAATTACGCCATCATTTAGTGTCTTCAAAACAATTAAGACCGGATGTGGCGCGTTGAATAAGGCTGTGCTGGTAGGGAGAATTTGCGATGGATTTGGCGCAACGAATTGCACAATTGGAAGCCGCGCAGCGGAAACTGACCGACAAAGACGAACTCTGGCGGTTGATTACCCGGTACGCACGAGCGGTGGACGAGGAAATCGACGCCGAACAAAAGGCGATTTTTTCCCAGGACGCGATAATGGAAACCCGACCCTGGTTTACCGGAAAGCCCCATCAGGGCCGGGACGCTGTCGTTAAATCTTTCGGGCATTACATTGCAACCTTCGGTAATCGGCGTCGGTTCATCACCAACGAACAAGTCGACCTGACGGGCGCGGATACTGCGACGGGGTGGGCGAATTGGTTGGTGCTGCACGCCCATGATGGAGAATCTTACTGTGGGTGGGGCGTGTACGAATGGGACTTCGTGCGCGCCGCCGACGGTTGGAAAATATCAAAAATGGTTATCATTGTGGAATGCATGACCACGCTTGAAGAAGGGTGGGGGGACGCGGAAAAGATGGTGTCCGACTATCCCGGCGGGAAGCGTAAATAGCGGACTTTGAGCACGCCAAAGTTGAGGGGGATTGAAAATGGATATTGCAGGTAAAGTTGTTGCGGTGACCGGTGGGGCCAGTGGCATTGGGCGCGCGCTGTCACGCGCCTTTGCGGCAGCGGGGGCCAAGGGTGTCGGTGTTGCGGATATCGACGCTGACGGGGCGAAAGCCGTCGCGGATGAATTTGGCGGCGTGGGATATGGTTGCGACGTCACGGTTGAAAGTGACATTCGGGGGTTTGTCGATGCGGTTGAAGTGAAATTTGGGCCCGTTGACATCTTTTGTTCGAACGCAGGCGTTCCACCGACGACCCCGGACGATCCGGACGATGAGCAATGGACTCGACAATGGGGCGTACACGTAATGTCGCATGTGTACGCGGCCCGTGTCGTTGGCGATGCTATGGCGGCGCGGGGCGGGGGATATCTAGTCAACACGGCCTCAGCCGCAGGTTTGTTGGCGCAAGTGGACAGCGCACCCTATTCTGTAACCAAACACGCCGCCGTCGGATGTGCCGAATGGCTGGCGATCAAATATGCCGATAAGGGTGTGCGCGTCTCCGTGTTGTGTCCACAAGCGGTCGACACCGCGATGATCCAATCCCGTCCGAATTCGCCCGGCACAATGTCCGGCGACGTATTGCAGCCGGAAAATGTGGCGCAGGCCGTTCTTGATGGCGTTCGGGCGGAAAAATTCTTGATCCTGTCGCATCCCGTTGCGCGTGAATACATGGACCGCAAACATAATGATATTGACCGCTGGCTGCGTGGCATGGGACGACTGCGGCAGAAAGTGTTAGGTAAAGATTAGGCCTTAATCGTTTTCCGAACGGCGGAATGGCGATAATTCGCCCAAATATTCGACCTCGCCAGCTTCCGCCTGTTTTTCCCGCACCAGGAAATCGGCGACAGCGTCGCGAAACCCTTCGTCGCGAATCCAGTGGGCGCTATAGGTTTGGACGGGTAGATAACCCCGTTGAATTTTGTGGGGGCCTTGGGTGCCCGCCTCGACGCGGGCAAGTCTAAGCTCAATGGCCAAATCGATGGCGCGATAATAGCACGCTTCAAAATGTAGAAATTTGCGCTGGCTATTACAGCCCCAATTGCGGCCAAACAAGGCTTCCGAACCAATCAAATTGAGCGCACCCCCAATGGCGTAACCATCTTCTTCGGCGCGGATTAGGGCGACCTTGTCGGCCATGCGGTCGTTCAAGATATCGAAGAATTCGCGGGTCAAGTAGGGGTACCCCCATTTGCGGTCGTAGGTGCTGACGTAGAATTCGTGAAATTCATCCCAGTGATGCGGTTTGATATCATCGCCGACCAATGTGTCGAAGCGGACGCCGGCATCTGCTATCGCTTTGCGTTCCTTGCGAATGTTCTTGCGCTTGCGGCTCGATAAATTGGCCAGGAAATCGTCAAACGTGTCATAGCCCTGGTTTTGCCAATGGAATTGATGGCCATGACGTATAAGGAATCCCGCGGCTTCCAATCGCCCAGCGTCGGCTTCATGCGCGAAAGTGACGTTCACAGACGACAGATTGTATTGCTTGACCGTATCGATCATACCCGCGATCAACGTGGCTCGAATGGCGTCCGCATCGTCGCCGGGACGCGCCAGAATCCGTGGGCCCGTCACCGGTGAAAATGGGGCGGCGGCTTGCAGTTTGGGATAATAGCGCCCGCCCGCGCGTTCATAAGCGTCGGCCCAACCCCAGTCGAAGACATATTCGCCCTGGGAATGGCTTTTCAGATACATTGGAACGACGCCGAGCAATCGTCCGCCTTCGACCCCTATCGCCAGGTGATGTGGCTGCCAGCCTGTTTCGGAAGTGGCCGAGCCGCTGTCCTCTAACGCGGACAGGAAGGCGTAGCTGACGAACGGGTTATCGCTACCCGCGCATGCATCCCAGTCAACCGCCGATAGTTGCGAAAGTTTCTCGACAATATTGACGCTAACGATGTTTTGATCGCCGGAATCCTGGCCGTCCATTTTGACCCTCTTAGATAGCGATCAATCGCCGAATTCGATGACGGCTTCTATTTCAACCGCGACATTAAAAGGCAACCCACCGGCGCCAACCGCGGACCGAGCGTGTTTGCCTTTTTCTTCAAATACTTCGACCATTAAATCTGACGCGCCGTTGATGATAGAGGGTTGATTGACGAAGCCGGGGACGCCATTTACGAAACCCACCAGTTTGACAATTCGGGCGACTCTGTCGAGATCGCCCAACGCCGCCTTCGCCTGGGCTATGATGTTCAACCCGCATGTTCGCGCCGCGAGGACGCCTTCATCGACGTCAATGTCGCCGCCAACCTGACCAATGAATTTCAATTCGCCGTTCCAGACTGGCACTTGGCCTGATATCCAGATGTGGCTTCCACTCATTACGTAAGGTACGTAATTCGCTGCGGGTGACGCCGCCTTTGGCACTTCAATCCCTAATTCTTTTAGCCGCGCCTCGATTTGGCCCGCCATGGTCGTCTCCCTTTGATGAATTATTTCGTCTACTCTAGCGGTTACGCGCCGTTCGATCCATGACCACGGTTCTAAAAATTTGGCGTGGGCGGCGAAGATGCATCTGTCTCTCGATATTCACCTTGGGGATGACACGTACATTGCCATCAAAAATTTGGTTCTTTTCGACGGTTTAACTCTATAATGTTAAGATATCTGAAGTCGTAAGCAGGTTTAAATTTGAGCGTATGACAGTATTGGTGACGGGTGCGGCGGGATTTATTGGCTATCATGTTTCCGAAGCGCTCCTGGCGCGCGGCGAACATGTCATAGGCGTGGATGTCCTGAATGATTATTATGACGTTAATTTGAAGAAAGCGCGCCGGGATCGCCTCTTGGCGCAGCCTAACTTTGAATTTGTTCAGGAAGATATCGTAAATCGAGATGCGATGTTTGCGCTTAGCGACGCCAATCCCGATGTTTCGCTAATTATCCATTTGGCGGCGCAGGCGGGCGTCCGATATTCACTTGAGGACCCTTTCGCCTATATCGAATCGAATGTAATTGGCCATCTGGTGATGTTGGAAATGTGTCGTCGTATCGAGGGACTGGAACATTTTGTATACGCCAGTTCGTCTTCAGTTTATGGAGGCAATACGAAATTACCGTTCTCGGTCGAAGACCCCACGGATACGCCGGTGTCGATTTACGCGGCGACCAAGAAAGCTGACGAATTGATGAGCCATAGTTACAGCCATCTATTTGGGATTCCGGCGACAGGGTTGCGGTTTTTCACCGTGTACGGCCCCTGGGGACGCCCGGATATGGCGGCGTATATCTTTCTGAGAAAAATTATGGCCAACAAACCAATTTCGGTGTTCAATAATGGCGATATGATGCGCGATTTCACCTATATTGATGATATCGTAAAAGGCATTTTGGCGGTGGCGGGAGGTCCCCCTTCCGGTGACGGTGCGCCGCATCGTGTTTACAATATTGGCAACAATAATTCGGAACCGTTGATGCGCTTCATTGGATTGATTGAAGAAGCAGCGGGAAAAAAGGCGAAAATCGATTTTAAACCCATGCAACCGGGGGACGTTCGGGCGACATACGCCGATATTACGGCCATCCAAAAAGACTTCGGGTTTGAACCCTCAACGCCCATTGATAATGGCATCCCGAATTTTGTGGATTGGTACTGCGAATACCACGGTATCGGCCGGAACTAACCGGAAGCAAGATAATGGATAGATCCTTGAACATCGCCGTCATTGGCCTGGGATATGTTGGATTACCCCTGGCAGTCGCACTTGCGAAACACCAAGCAGTGACAGGCTTTGATGTCGCCGTTACGCGTGTCGATGAGCTTCTTTCTGGTCATGACAGGACCAATGAAATATCGCCGGATGATCTAAGGGCGTCTGATATAACGCTTACCAGAAACCCCGAGGATGTTCGCGGTTTTGACGTCTATATCGTCGCCGTGCCGACGCCGGTCAACGACCAAAATAATCCTAATTTATCGGCGGTGACGTCGGCCTCCAATTTGGTTGGCGGGGTGATGGCGCCTGGTGCCATTGTTGTGTTCGAAAGTACGGTTTATCCAGGGGTTACCGAGGATGTGTGTGGTCCCGCGCTTGAGTCTGCATCCGGGTTGAAATGTGGGGTGGATTTCTTTCTCGGCTATTCGCCGGAACGGATTAACCCGGGCGACAAAATTCATACGGTGGACAAAATCACAAAAGTCGTTGCCGGCCAAACGCCAGAGGTCGCGCAAATTCTATCCCGGTTATATGGCTGCATGAATAATGGTGATATTTTCGTCGCCAAAAGCATTCGTGTTGCTGAAGCAGCGAAGGTGATCGAAAATTCTCAGCGCGATATCAACATCGCATTTATCAATGAAGTCGCGATGATCTTTGATCGGATGGGATTGTCCGTGCACGATGTGTTGGAAGCGGCGGGCACGAAGTGGAATTTTTTGAATTTCTCCCCGGGTCTCGTGGGCGGTCACTGCATCGGCGTTGATCCGTTCTATCTGGCGCATGCGGCGAAATCCCATGGGCACGATCCAGAAATTATCCTGGCGGGACGGCGTATTAATGACAATATGTGCCAATATGTCGTCGAGCGGGTGCATAGCATGTTGGCGGGCCAGTCCGAAATTCTCGTTATGGGATTGACGTTCAAGGAAAATGTGCCGGACCTTCGAAATTCTCAGGTTGGCAATATTATCGACGGCTTGAACGCCTTGGGACACACGGTCAGCGTGCATGACGCCATGGCGGATGCGTTGGAGGCCAAACGCTATTATGGCGTCGATCTTCTCGAAAACCTTTCAGGTGACTATGACTGTGTGATTGGCGCTGTCGCCCATGATGACTACAAGGGTTTTTTACCGGAAACACTGGTTCGATCCGGCGGGGTGGTCGCGGATTTAAAAGCGGTTTGGCCCGCAACAGCGGATTTACAAACATGCCGATATTGGTCGTTGTAATTTATCGGTGGGATTTTGAAATTTGCGGCTGGGTCCGAAATATGGCAAAATAAATTTGGATTCAACGTTATTTAGAGATCGGGAAAGGGTGCTGCGATGCCGTCTAACTCCATTGCTGCGCTCATACTCGCCGCTGGTAAAGGCACTCGGATGAAGTCATCCTTGCCGAAGGTTATGCATCAGGTCGCGAACCGAACCTTGCTGGGGCATGTCATTGGCACAGCGGAATCGTTGAATAGTGATCGGGTGGTCGTTGTTGTTGGGCCCGGCATGGACAATGTGGCGGCCGAAGCCGCACCACACACAACGGTGACGCAGGCTCAGCAAAACGGCACAGCGGACGCCGTGAAACCCGCGCGAGATGCGCTGACCGGACTTGGCGCCGGGACCGTCCTGATCCTGTATGGCGACACGCCGTTTATCCGCCCCGAAACCTTGCAAGCCATGTTGGAACGCCGCGCCGATGGCGCCGGTATTGTTGTTTTAGGATTCCAACCGGATAATCCCGGTGAATATGGTCGGTTGATCGTTTCGGAGGACGGCGGATTGGACGCCATTGTCGAGTATCGCGAAGCGAACGAGGCGCAACGCGCGGTGACCTTATGCAATTCTGGTGTGCTGGCGGTAGATTTGGAAAAGCTCTTTGGATGGATTGACCAGGTTACCAATGACAACGCTAAAGGAGAATTCTATCTGACGGACATCGTCGCCATCGCACGGACGGAAGGCGTCATAGCAGCGGTTATCGAAGCCGACGAATCGGAATTGCTTGGCGTCAACAGCCGCGCTGATTTGGCCGGAGCGGAATCCTATTGGCAGCGCGAACGACGGTCGATCATGATGGCTAATGGCGTCACCTTGATTGACCCCGAGACGGTTTATTTCGCCGCGGACACGAATGTCGCCCCAGATGTTCGCATCGGTCCCAACGTTGTGTTTGGTCCGAATGTCACTATTGAGCGCAACGTCGAAATCAAGGCGTTTTGCCATATTGAAGGCGCGACCATCGGCGCGGGTGCCATTATCGGGCCTTTCGCGAGGCTACGTCCCGGTGCGGTTCTGGAGCAGGGTGTTCATATCGGTAATTTTGTTGAAGTGAAGAACTCCCATATTGGTGAGGGTGCGAAAGCCAATCATTTCACCTATCTGGGCGATTCCACAGTTGGCGCCAAAACCAATATCGGTGCCGGCACGATTACGTGTAACTATGATGGGTTCTTTAAGCACCGCACAATTATTGGCGCGAACGCGTTTATTGGCTCCAACACGGCGCTGGTGGCGCCGGTAACGGTTGGTGATGGCGCCATTGTCGGCGCCGGTAGCGTCGTGACTCGCGAAGTTAGTAAAAATGCGCTTGTAGTGGCTAGGGGTCGCCAGGAAGAGCGGGAAGGCTGGGCGCAGGAATTCCGGGTCGAACAGCAGACGAAAAAAGATCAACTTTCAAAATCGAAAGGTTAACGCGAGCGTGTGCGGAATTATTGGAATTATAGGTGACGGATCAGCAATGCCATTGCTTGTGGATGGGCTGAAACGTCTGGAGTATCGGGGATATGACTCCGCTGGTATTGCAACATTGGTGAATGGCCAAATCGAGCGCAGACGAGCGGAAGGCAAAATTGTCAATTTGGAAGCGGTGCTTGAAGGTCGACCCCTTGAGGGGGCAGTTGGCATCGGTCATACGCGCTGGGCGACCCATGGTGTGCCCAATGAAGCGAACGCGCATCCGCATGCGACCAAACGCGTCGCTGTGGTTCACAACGGCATCATCGAAAATTTTTTGGAATTGCGCGGAGAGCTTTCGGGGGATGAAAACCCTTTTGAAACCGAAACGGATACGGAAGTGGTGGTTCATCTGCTCACCCGGTATCTCGACCAGGGCATGACGCCAGAAGAGGCGGTGGAGGCGGCGTTGTCGGACCTCCATGGCGCATTTGCGTTGGTCATGATCTTCAGCGGTGAAGAGGATTTAATGATCGGCGCCCGGCGCGGCAGTCCCTTGGCGATAGGGTATGGCGACGGGGAGATGTATTTCGGGTCGGACGCCTTGGCGCTGGCGCCGTTGACAAAACGTATCTGTTACATGGAAGAGGGTGATTGGGCCGTGGTCCGCCGGGGCGGCGCAACGGTGTTTGATGCCGCCGGTGACACGGTTGAGCGTGCCGTGCTTGAAACCGGTTTGTCCGGCGCCTTAATCGGCAAGGGCAACTATCGCCATTTCATGTTGAAAGAAATTCACGAACAACCCACCGTGATTGGCGACACCCTGCATACGGTGTTGAACCCCGCGACGCGATCCATCACCATGCCGGCGATGTCGTGTGATTTTGCTGTCGTCCCACGGATTACTATCAGCGCCTGCGGCACCGCCTATTACGCTGGTTTGGTAGCGAAATACTGGTTTGAACAATTTGCGCGGATACCGGTAGAAATCGATGTTGCCTCTGAATTTCGCTATCGAGAAGCGCCCATGCCGGAAGGCGGCGTTGCGATTTTTGTTAGCCAATCTGGTGAAACTATGGATACGTTGTCCGCCTTGCGGTACGCCAAATCGCAAGGTCAGTATATTATTTCGGTCGTCAATGTGCCGGAATCCAGCATCGCGCGGGAAAGCGACACGGTTTTGCAAACCCATGCGGGACCGGAAATTGGCGTTGCCTCGACCAAGGCGTTTACCACTCAAATGACAATGCTGGCGTGTTTGGCTATAGAAGCGGCGCGGGTGCGAGGTGGAATTTCAGCGGCGAAGGAGGCTAAATTGTCGAATGCGCTTGCGGAAGTGCCTGGCCGGGCTTCGGAAGTGCTACAGAACCGCAAACGCATCGCAGATTTGGCCCCGCTGATCAGCGATGCGCGTGATGTGCTGTATCTAGGGCGCGGCCTGTCCTTCCCCATCGCTATGGAAGGCGCGTTGAAACTGAAGGAAATTTCCTACATTCACGCCGAGGGATATGCAGCGGGTGAAATGAAGCATGGTCCCATTGCTCTAATCGACGATTCTGTGCCCGTCATCGTGATCGCGCCCGGCAACGACCCGTTGTTCGAAAAGACGGCGGGAAACGTGCAGGAAGTCATTGCGCGTGGCGGGAAAGTTATATTTCTATCGGATCGTTCGGGCATCGACCGCATGACGCGACAAGCCCAGCCTGCCGCCACGATAGAGTTGCCGGTGATCGAGCCTTTTGTTGCGCCGATCCTCTATTCCATCCCCGTGCAACTCCTAGCGTACCACGTCGGCGTGCTGAAAGGTACGGATGTGGATCAACCCCGAAATTTGGCGAAAAGTGTGACCGTGGAATGATTTTCAACGGGGGTATTTATCCTCACAAAATGTTGATGTTTTCATAACCTTCAAGGTGGTGGTTCGTGCAGACCACCTTTGGGGAATAAATCATTACAACGATTACCAACATCATCTCTATGACCTGATTACCAACAAACTTGATGACGGGTTGAACTATCAACAAGTTGCAGATTGGTTGAACGAGAACGATTATCTCACTCCAAGAGGTAAGAGGTTTCGCAACGCACACGCACATTCCATCGTCAAAAAAAAGAGGGTGAGGGATGAAAGGTTTGGTAGAGAATACCAACCTGTGTATTCAAACTTCCAAGTTAGATTTGTTGAAAAGAAACTTATAAAACAATAACCACCAAGTCATATCGGGTGTATTGCGAGTGAAAAACCTGAAATGTCTAAATACCCTTGTAGAGGTTTTGGGTATAAGACAATAGAGTTTGCTTGGGTTATGATAGTTTTACTTGTCTTTTTACTTGAAGTGACTTGACTATACCTTGACTTTGTGGTATTCTACACTTGTAGAGGGGTTGATAAAACAAGTAGTTATTAGGTTCCAACGATACAAAATGGATTACATAAACCTCATTAGAAACTTACCAATAAATCATCTTTATCAGTTTGATGACCCCAGAGATTGGTTAGACATCTACTCTCATCATTATCCAACAGAAGACCAACGAGAAGAGATTTACAGATTAGAGGATTGGATTTCCTCTCACCGATAAACCCTTCCCCAGACACCTCATAAATAGAAATAAGAATGAGGGTGGTTCCTGTTTGTATTTTAGTTTTTTTGACGAAGTGGTTTCTCTCCACCCCCATTCCCAAACAAGGTGCTCTCGTAGAG
>JAPKDL010000139.1 GCA_028822585.1 Alphaproteobacteria bacterium
GTCAAGATTTAATAGTAGCTTACTTCACGGACGTCGATCTCGGCTTCATGGTCACGGCCAAAGGCAACGATGCCTACCGATTTCAAATTTTCCGGCCTTGGCACGGTCCTAAGGAGACTGCCGGAAGCCTTGAAAGCCTCAAAGGGAAAACGCACTTCAGACCATTCTCGGCTCACTTCGAAGCCTGCCTGGTAGTACTGCCACGGCAACAAAGTCCAACTGGTGCGCAAGTGCATGAAGTACCGCTGATCATTGCCGCGAACGACCAAGCGTAGACCGACTGCTGATTTGGGAAGTGGCGATGGCAATTTCATTCGGAACTGAATGAAGCCGCCGTTGTTTCGTGTGCTTACGCTCCCTGTCATCCGCGCGTGAGGCTCTCCGTTTTCCTCAAGGAATGAGACCTTGCCGGTGGAGACCCCGCCCATCACAGTGTCGGCGATGAACCGCCATCGAGTTTCCGGCTGAGATTTGAAGTCGTCAATCATAATATCCTCGGCGATCGATGCCGAAGGTGTCCAGAGCACCAAAACGGCCAAGACCGTTAGCGCAAAGAGTAAATTCATATCGTGTTCCTAAACGGCTAAAGAGCGTATCTGACAAATCTATCAACAATCTATCGACAATCTGAGGAAGGCTAACAAGGGTGCTGTCAGTCCAATGCGAACCAGTGATTACCCCGCAGAGTGTGGATGAGAAAACCGGAGTCAGATTCTTATCCATCATCACTAAGTTGAATGCGCGTCTGCCCAGAGTTGTTGTTTGAAAGAGCCTGTTTTGGATTAATATCTCAGGTAACAACCAAACCTTACGGCCACTAAGAGTGCAGCACTTGCCCGATTCACGATGCACCGTCCCCGGTATCGTTTGCGCGGAACATTGTCCTTGGGTCACTTCCCCACGACGGCGGGGCGCTTTGAGGCGGGGCCAACGATCTCCGTATTGTAGCCTTGTCTAGGTTTGATCAAAAGGGACCCAGATCCACCATCTGTGTTGTTTAATCTTCGTCATTGTAACCGATAAAATAAAAAGGATCTAGAAGATCCATTATAAGTAATTGATAATATATATAAAAATTATTTTAGATCCCTTGGGCACCTGAATAAGTATCAGGTACTGTTCGTCGATGGGGACCGGCCGGTTGTCGCTGGGTGTCTCCTGGCGGCATTTTGAAAACCTGTGAGGAAGGCGCTGGAAACTTTTAGAATGTGATTGCGGTGGCGTTAACGGGAGCCCATTCTAACTTCTTGGTTCGGTCAATGCGGACTGACCGTATTTTTAAAATCAAAGGAACATCAAATTTATGAGCCAGGAAGCAGAGGCCGCGGCCATCGCGGTTGCGAACGCCTTTAACGACACCTTCAATTCCCAGGACAACGTCGCCCAGGCGGACACTTTGAATTACCCCCATGTGCGCTTGTGGGACGGCAAGTTCACCACCTTCCACAGCGCCGATGATTTTTTCAAGCGTTGCAAAGTGATTAAAAAGGGATTGGACGCCGAAAAGTGGCACCACACGACAAACTCCGCTATCGCGGTGATCCACAGCGGCGACGACAAAGTGCATCTGAGCCTGCAACAGGACCGCTGTCACAAGAATGGCGACGTGTATCATCGCTTTGACACGCTGTGGATCGTCACGCTGCTGGACGGGCATTGGGGCATCCAATTCCGCTCCAGCTTTTTGCAGTGAGGGGAGGTGAGCCCTCCTCGCAGGATCCTGAATATCTGGCATGGCGCGACGCCAAAATAAGGGAGGCCCTGAATCCGATCCTACAGCGCCGGGAAAGGTCGTTCCACAGCACGTGATTCAGCACATCCAGCACTCCATCGCAGTCCTCGAAAATTTTGCGCCATTAAATTGTCGAGTGGCGCGGGCGAGCGGCGCCCATCCGGTGCGATAATGGTCTGGAATTTATCAGTGAACTGTTATCGGGTTGGGCCGAAGAATGCGGCATTGGCCTGCGGTTGATCCAGCCCGGCAAGCCACAGCTTAGTGAGTATATGGAGCGTTATAATCGAATGTTTCGCTACGATTGGCTAAGCCAGTATATATCTTTACGACAATTGAGGAGGTGTAGGGCGCGGCCACTGTTTGGCTCTGGACGTACAACAACGAACGGCCCAACATGGCCATCGGCGTCATAACGTCAAAACAAAAAAGCTGTGGTGGGTTAACCCATCGCAGCTTAATAGTTTCTATCAATGAAGGCCCCTAAAAGGGGCGTATTACCACCGGACGCAGTCGCCGATGTTGACCGGCGCGTCGAAATTCGGCATCGCCTCTAGTATTCGAGGGTCGTCGTCCATTTGGATGATCGGCAACAGTGTAGGGCAGGAAGAGTTTGAACGCTGTGTGGCAGGTTGATGCACGATGATGACGGAATACGCCTCGCCGCAGACTCCAGCCGACACGGCATGCGGACAATGTGCCGACAGTGTGGTGGCCTGTATAGGGTCGCGGTGCGGTTTCATTAATGCCTCTTTTTGTATTATGGAAGATAAGCGGCGTCCCGCAGTCGGCGCAGAAGCCCCGGGCCACCATCGACGAACTGTTTAAGGTCACCAGTCGGCTCCGGGTCCATCCGAAATCCGCGACGCCGATCACCGCCAAGGGTCCGAAAGGGCCGCGAAGGCCTTCTGGCACACAGGGCAATGGTATATATGCGGGTCTAATGGTTCGGCAAGTAACGCAAAGCATGCGGCGACGCATTAACAGCCGCCTGTATTTACACGCGTCTGGGATCCGGCCATGACCACGCCTCCTCATATTGCAGATGGAGCGTGATTTTATCAAATTTTGCCGCCCCCCCCGTCACCGCGGAATTTTGGCGCGGTTGAATCTAAGCGCGGGGTATCAATAACGTTCCCTAACCCGTCGGTTCGTACATCAACACCGAGCGTTCGTTGTTGATCGCCTGGATGTGCGGTTGCACGCGGTCGCCGATGTTGATTGGCGCGTCCAAATTCAGCATCGCCGCCAGCATTCGGGGGCCGTCGTCCATTTGGACGATCGCCACGGTGTAGGGCAGAAAGGATTTGAACGCCGCGTGGTAGGGTTGGTGTACGACGATGAAGGAATACACCTCGCCGCCACCGTCGACCTTGCGCCATTCCAGATCAGTTGAGCCGCATTCGTAACAGAAGGACTCCGCCGGATACTGGTTCACGCCGCAGCCCTTGCAATGTTGCAGCCGCACTTCGCCTTCGCCCAACCCGTCCCAATAGGGGCTGTTGATAGCGTTTATTTCTGGCAGCAATTCGCCGAATTCTGAAAATTCTTCCGACATAGTGTTAAGCCCCCTTGTTCGACAGGATCATAGTGGCGTGCGTCGTGAGGATGCCGCCTTGCTGGCTCACCAATCCCGTTTCCGGGTTGTCGACCTGACGGTCGCCGCATTCGCCGCGCAATTGACGCACCGCCTCGACGACTAATTGCGTTCCCGGCATGCCGGTTTCTGACAACAATCCGCCCGAGGTGTTGCAGGGCAGTTTGCCGCCGATGCGGGTGTGGCCTTCCTGATAGAACTCGCCGCCCTTGCCGCGCTCGACGATGCCGTATTCTTCCAAAGTGATGATGGGCACGATGGTGAAACAGTCGTAGATTTCGCAGAAATCGACGTCGTCCGGTTTGATGCCTGCCGACTCGAACGCCATTTTTCCGGACACCGCCGCGCCGCTGGCCGCCATGTCCTTGCGTCGGAAGAATTCCCAGGATGGGTGGTTCTGGCCGATCCCGTCGATGAAGACCGGCGTCTTGGTCAATTCTTTGGCGCGTTCTTCGGTGGTGATAATATAGGCCGCACCGCCATCGGACACCGGGCAGCAATCCAACAGGTTGAACGGTTCCGCCACCCAGCGTGAATCGAGGTACTCGTCGATGGTGAAGGGATCGCGGAAGATTGCGTTGTCGTTCATGCTGGCGTGGTGGCGATGAGTCATCGCGACATAGGCCAGCTGTTCCTTGGTGGTGCCGTATTCATACATGCGCCGCCGCGCCGCCATGGCGTAGCTGGACGGCGCGCCGAACAAGCCGGCGACCGCGCCATCGCCGCCGCGCGCGCGGGCGTAGGATGCGCGTGACCCGGTGCGTGGGTTGTCGCCATAGGAAATCGCCACGACCGAGGCCTGGCCCAGCTCAATGGCGCTGATGGCGTATTGGATCAGCCCGATATTACTGGCCCCGGCCTGATCCAGCGTGCCGACGACTTGCGGTTGAATGCGCAGCGCCTCGGCGATTTTCGGTGCCCACAGCATGGGGAAGGTCGAGGAGGGTGCCTTTGTCAGCACGCCGTCAACGTCGTCGGTGGTCAGGCTAGCATCGTCGAGCGCCGCGCGTATCGCCAGGACGTTATGCGCAATCTGCGACACGCCGGGGTTCTTTCCATAGGCGGTATGCCCAACGCCAACTATGCAATACCGCTGCTTGAGGTCTTTCATCATGAGAAGCTCCTTCGCAATATGAGATTTGACGTAAAAGCGACGTCGAACATTGAACCCATTTTCTCGGGTTTTTCTCTAGATCACGCCGTTTGCGGAGAGTTCAGCTACTTTGCCGCTATCATAACCCAGCCAGTCGGTGAGGACCGCCGCCGTATCTGCGCCTGCTTCGGGAAACAATTGTAGCTCGCTGGTGTCATATTCCGACAGGCGAATGGGGCTGCTGGGGATGACCAAATCTCCCATATAAGGATGAGCCATTTTGTGAAGCATGCCGCGCTGATGCATGTGCGGATCGTCGCGGACGCTTTCGATGTTGCGGATGGGCGCGACAGGAATTTTGGCGTCGCGCATGATCTGGAACGCGTCGTCCATCGACAAATTTTTGCACCAATCATTGATCATGGCGTTAATTTCTTCCTCGCGCGCGTCCCGGTGGGCATTGTCGCCATAGTCCGAATTTCCGATCAAATCCGTCCGGCCCACGACGGTCAGGATGCGTTCCCAATGCAGTTCGGCGACGCAGATAATCGCGATCCAGCCATCGGCGCATTCGTAACGCCCATACGGCGTGGTCTGCGTGTTGGTCTTGTCGCCACGCCGCGGGGGTGTTTCGCCGGTACGATGCAGATGGGACAGATCGCTGGCCAGGGTGAAATACATGGCTTCCATCATGGCGATTTCTACCAGGGTGCCTTTGCCGCTGCGTTCGCGGCCCAGGATGGCTTGCAGAATTCCCGCGTGGAAATGGATGCCGCCCATGATGTCGCACGGCGTGCCGCCCGCGCGCGCCGGAGGGCCGCCGCGTTCCCCGGTGACGCTCATCACGCCGCTGGCCGCCTGGATGGTGTGATCCATGGCCAATTGGTCGCGGTCTGGACCGGTCAGGCCATATCCGGTGGCGGATGCGTAGATCAGCCGGGGGTTGATGTCCTTCAACACCTCATACCCAACGCCGAGCCGGTCCATGGTACCGGGCGCGAAGTTTTCCATCAGGACATCGGCCTTTTCGACCAGGGATTTCAGCAGCGCCTTGCCGTCGGGATGTTTCAAATCCAGCGTCATACTCTTCTTGTTGGAATTCAGCATGGCGAAGGCCATTGGCGTCTCCGCGCCGCCGCCACGTCGCAGACGCTCGCCCGCTTGCGGTTCAATCTTTACGACTTCGGCACCCGCCATCGCTAGCAAAAATGCCGCATAGGGCCCTTGATAGATTTGCGTGAGATCGAGGACTTTTAGTCCTTCCAGTACTTGCATGTCAAAAGTTTCCTAGTGGTGGGAGTTGGCGAGTTTGGGTGCTAGCGAGTTTGGCATTAGCCGAAATAGACACCGCCATCGGTGTTCTTGAGTTTGTTGCGCGCGATCACCATGCGGTGGACTTCGGACGGTCCTTCGCCGATGCGCTTGATGCGGAGTTCGCGCAGCCAGCGTTCCAGGGGCATTTCCTGGGCCACGCCCATGCCGCCGAACATTTGGATTGCGCGGTCCACGACGCGGAACGCCGTTTCTGTGCCGAACAGTTTGCAGACCGAGGCGTGCACCTTGGCGTTTTCACCACGGTCAGACATGGCGGCAGCTTCATAGACCAGCATGCGTGCGGCTTGTAACTCGACTTCTGAATCCGCGATCATCCACTGGATCGCCTGTTTGTCCGCCAAAATTCCACGCTGGGAATCGCGTTGTTTCACCCAGCCGCATGCCATGTCCAAGGCTTCCTGCGCCATGCCTATACAGCCTGCTGCGTAGGGCATACGCCCGGCCACCAGCCAGTGTTCCGCCATGCCAAACCCGCCGCCGATTTCGCCGAGTACGTTTTCTTCCGGGACTTCGCAGTCTTCGAGAACAATTTCATAGGGGTATAGTGGGCGAATGACCGGAATTTTTTCAAAGCTAATTCCGGGAAAGGAGGGTTCTATGATGAAGGCGGTGATTTCCGGTGGCCGCCCGTTTTCGGATTCCTTGCTGCGCGCGAAGAGGACGCCCCAATCGCTGTCGCCCGCATAAGTAATCCACATTTTGCGCCCGTTCAAAATCCACTTGTCGCCTTTCTTGACGGCGCGGGTTTGAATGTTGTTCCGGGGGTCGGACCCGCCGGTCGGTTCCGTGATCGCCATATAGCCGGTCATGTCACCTTCAACGCAGGGGATGCCGTATTTGTGGATCTGTTCGTCGGTGCCGCGCCAAATCACGTTCGGCGGTCCGCGGCGGATTGCGCCAAGGGCCGGGCGGTACCCACCCAGACGACATTTCGACGCTTCTTCGTTCACGATGCAGCGGATCAGGCAGTCATTGTCCTGCCCGCCATATTCCGGCGGCACATTCAACCGCCCCAACCCCATGTCCTCGGCGACGCCACGCAGGCGCGCTTCGTCTTCGGGACTGCAATGGGTGGCGTCGTGCGGCAGCTTGTCTTCGATGGGTTTGACCTCTTCGCGCATGAAGCGGCGGACTTGATTGCGAATCATGATTAATTCGTCGGATAGCGTAAATCCGTAATGGTTTCCCTCATCTTCACAAGTCATCTCGCTCAAGCCCCCTGTGCTCCGTTTGCGACATCATTAGCAGCGGCAATTATAGCAGGCTGGTTTTTAAAGGCACGCCAATGTCTGGACAAATGTAAGCGGCAGATGTGCATTGATTAAGAGCAAGGTTAATGTTGTCGAAAGGAGCTGTCGTGCTTACGTGCTGGGTAACAAACCGAAATATCGTATTGCGCACGCCGTATTGCCCTAGGAGGTAGTATTGTTCACCCGAAGTGTGACCGGCAAAAGTCTTGGTTTCGCCGCCGGACTTGCGGGATTTATATGTCTGCCCTTCTTCATGCCAGAGGAGGACTTGTTTCTCCGCTGGCGACTACTGCTGTGGTACACGACGTTTGCTGCCATCATCGCGATGTTTGGCGTCATCAGGTGGCATCCGATTCTCAAAATTTTTATGCTCTGGTGGGTTCGCGGTCCTTGCTGGGGAGTTGGATGAATTTTATTCTAACCTTTTTCGCCGATGATCCTATGCAGGAATTGATGGTGATCAGGTTTGGCCCAAA
>JAPKDL010000140.1 GCA_028822585.1 Alphaproteobacteria bacterium
TTGCGCTGATACGCGCATGATATACGTTGTTGACGAGTACGCGCGGCAGCGTTTCTGGGTTTAGCTCCAAAATCCAATCACCATTGGGGCCCGGGCGCATCAAAATATCGGGCGTTACGGGTTCCGTTACTTTGTGATCAAATAATTCGCCAGGTTTTGGATTTAATCCTCGAATTTCGGCGATCATCTGAATCAAATCATCTCTGTCAACGCCGCAAATTTTTATTAGTCCAGCCAGATCATGCTTCCCAAGCATTTCTAGATTGTCGAGAAACAATTGCATCGCCGGATCCAATCGGTCCAGTTCTCGCAATTGTAGGGCCAGGCATTCGCTAAGGTTCCGGGCGAAAATACCAGGTGGGTCGAAGCCTTGCAGTATTCTAAGCACGTCATTTACACGATCAACATGGCAGCTTAACACCGCAGACACATCATCCAAATTCACAGTGATCCATCCAGAATCATCCACTATTTCAATGAGATAAGATCCGATCAATTTGTCAATGGGATCGCTAACATCCACACCAAGTTGATCATTCAAATATTCTCGAAGTGACTTTTCACTCGAGATTGTCGAATCGAAATCGTTACTAGAATCAGCGAAGTCACGTCGACCGCCACGGCCGTCCCGGCCATCGGCGAACGCCATAGGCGCATCGCCGCCGACATCTACGATCCCGTCGCCGTCATAAACGTTATCATAACTTGTGTCTAAGGGCGCATCACTGTCTGATGGCACCGTATCCGCACCAGTTTGTTGCGCCGAATCGGGTCCCTCAAACGGTTCCGCAACAGTTTTTTCATCACCACGATCTGCTTCACGATCATTGTCGAACTGACCTTCATCCCACTCCAAAAGCGGGTTTTCCACCATTTCCGTTTCAACAAAATTCGTCAATTCAATATTCGACATCAGCAACAGCTTAATCGCCTGCTGCAACTCCGGTGTCATAACCAGCCTTTGACTTATGCGGAGGTCTAGTCGCGGAGTAAGTGCCATAGCCAATGCTACTTAGGGATAACGTACCCACAATCCGTTTGACCATTACGCATATTTGGTGCGCACAAGCCCCTGAAGATGGATCACCTCGATTAAAGGCTGAATCGTTCTCCTAAATAAACCCTCCGGACTTCTTCATGGTCAACAATTTCACCGGGGACCCCTTCCATAAGAACCCGACCGTCGTGCAGGATATAGGCCCGATCCACCAAACCCAATGTCTCGCGTACATTATGGTCGGTAATCAGAACGCCAATTCCTCGATCCTTCAAATGGAAGACAAGTTCTCGAATATCATGAACTGCGATGGGGTCAATGCCAGCCAACGGTTCATCCAGCAGCATATAGGCCGGTTGCGACGCAAGGGCGCGTGCAATTTCCACGCGCCGACGTTCCCCTCCAGATAATGCGATCGACGGCATCCGTCGTAAATGCGTGATGGAAAACTCCGCAAGCAATGCATCCAATGTCGCTTCACGTCGGTCCCGGTCCTTTTCAACGACCTCAAGAATGGCGCGAATATTATTTTCAACCGTTAAGCCTCGAAATATTGACGCTTCCTGCGGCAAATAGCCAACGCCGAGATGCGCGCGCCGATACATCGGCAAGTTTGTGACGTCTTGGCCATCCAGGCTCACAACTCCATAATCTGGCGCAATCAAACCTGTCATTATATAAAAGCATGTTGTCTTTCCCGCGCCATTGGGTCCTAGCAGCCCGATAACCTCGCCGCGGCGAACATTTATGCTCACATCCCGCAGCACTGGCCTCTTCTTGAAGCTCTTGCCAATATTTTGTATCGACAATCCGGCATTTTCCGCGACAAGTGTGGGGCCACTCTCCATTGTTTCAGCTGAAGTGGGAGTCAATTCGCCAACCTGCGCCAAATTAGTAAAAAAGGATCGACTGTCGAATCTCTTTTATCATCTTCCGCCATTTACGTCCTGCTAATTTTAAAACTTCTTCTCAACACATTACTTCTTAGGCGACAACAAACCCTTAACACGTGACCGGCCGCCAATCAGACGACTCTTTCCCGACCTCAAATTCACTTCCGCGCAATCACCGTTTAATTGGTTACCGCCGCGTGTAATTTTAACGCCCCCGCATAACGTTGCGATAGACGTTTTGGGATTATACACCCCTTCATCGCCTCGCGCGATGACATTGCGGGTTGAAACGACGACGTTTCCAAAGGCGTCAATTTGTTTGATCTCCTGCCGCCCCTGATTATCTATATGCGCCGTGAGAATATCCGCCCTTAAACGACGATTCTCACTTGTCGCAATGGCACCGCCCCGCGCTACCGCCAACTGCCGGTCTTCCCAATATTCCAAGCTGTCCTGAGCTGTAATTTTTGCGCGGGCGGTCTCCAGGCGAAGCGTCTTTCCGACTAACACGAAGACGGCTTGTTCCACATGATATACCGCTTGGTCTCCATACGCCTGATTATTCTTAGATCGCACGCGCACATGACCGTCAGCATCGACGCGAAAAATAGTTTGGCCTTCCTTATTGTTTTTTCCCGAACCCTTGTCTTCCGCATCGTTTCCTCGGTAATAGGCAGTCAGTTCATCGGCAAAGATTTCAGCCCCACCGCGCGCCGCACGTGCGTTGCCACGCGCCACATACATACGTTGATCGCGATTCCATTCAATGCCGTTATCGGCCTCTATTTCCACCGCTTGTCCAGGAATTTTCTGCCCTTCCGCATACCCAGGAAATATAGCGTGAATAAACGCCAAGACTGTTATCGTGACGGCCCACTTCATTTTTCATCGCCCTTTTTTGGCAAGATCAGTAATTTCGTTTTACCCGTGAATTCTACATTTTGACCGCGATTGTATAACCGAAAACCTTCCGCCTGAAGCCGCCCAAACGAACCTTGACCTTCGACTTTTTCCGTCCCGATCGCATCCCCGGCGGCAAGGTCGAAAATAGCGCTTGAAGTACTGAATTCATATCCCTTGTCGTGAAATAAATTGACCCCTCCCGACAATTCCAGAATTTGTTTTTCATTATCAAACACGCCCTTTCTCGCGGTCAACGCCACCCATGCACCATCATCCAACAACACGTCAGCCTCCGGGGCGAGGAGTTCAACCAAAGTCGATTTTGCATCGGTTTGATCGGCGGAATTTGCGGTAATTGAAAACGGTCGCCGACTATCATCGACGCCATTGAAAAGCGGTTTTAGCATACGAAGGTTTTCAGCATCACGCGGGTCAATTTGTGCGATTTCGATCTGGAACCTCTTTTTCTGTTCGTCCAAATGTGGCCACATGGCGACCAAAACAATCAATGCTGTGGCTATTGTTGGCAGCACAATCTTGATTAAAGCAACAAAGCGGCCATAAAATGGATTAAACGCAGGCCGTTCACGTCGAAATAACAGCTCCTGGAAGTCCTGACGACGCCCTTCGGAAGACGCATCCGACATCGTTTTATCGAACGCCGACCCGAAGACAGTCGTGGATATGCAAAATGCCAACCGGCTCCCGGCTCTCCACAACAAATACGCTTGTAATCGAACATTCGTTCATCACCGCCAAAGCCTCTGCCGCCAGCGCTTGGGGTCGCATTGTTCTTGGAGTCGCGGTCATAACCTCGGTGACAGATCGCGCTAACAAATTTTCACCCATATGCCGGCGCAAATCGCCATCTGTGATGACACCGCTCAACCAACCGTCGTCATCGACGACGCCGACGCATCCAAATCTCTTTTCCGTCATTTTCAGGATGCATTCACTCATCAGCGTCCCTCGGGACGCCAGCGGAATTTCCCCACCGACATGCATCAAATCCGACACACGTTGTAGCGATGACCCAATTTGTCCCCCTGGATGAAAAACACGAAAGTCGGATGGCCCAAATCCGCGGCGTTCCAGCAAGGCGACAGCGAGCGCATCCCCAATGGCAAGACTCGCTGTGGTTGATGTCGTTGGCACCAATCCCATCGGGCACCCTTCGGGCACATCAGGCAAAATCAATGCGACATCAGCCATTTCAGACATGATGCTGGTAGACTTTGCGGTGATGCCAATCAGTGGGATGGAAAACCGCCGGGTGTATTCAAGGATGTCATTGAGTTCACGCGTATTGCCGGAATTCGATAAAGCAATAACTGCATCCCCTTTCACGATCATGCCAAGATCCCCATGACTGGCTTCGCCGGGATGCACGTAGTGCGATGGCGTTCCGGTTGACGCCAGGGTCGCCGCAATTTTATGGGCGATATGTCCGCTTTTCCCCATACCTGTCACGATGACCCGGCCAGACACAGCGGTTAGTATATCCAGGGCAGCGACAAACCGCGCATCAAGAGAACGGGCCAAGGCCAAGATCGCCTCAGCTTCCAATTCAAGAACCCGGCGTGCAGCCTCAAATTGTTCTGTTTCACCCGTTTCCATAGCCGTCATGTATTCGCTAGCTCCATACTTCATGGATTAAATATTTAGCAATAATCATCTTGAATTATGAACTAAGATATTTCCTGAAATATGATAAACTAAACTTGGCGTATTTGCACGAACTTCAAGGAAGCACGGCGCGTTTTAATTAAAAGAACGCACTGTATTTCTTACCATAACGCCAAACTAGGCGTCTCATAAAATCAATTATGCGAGAAAATATCTTGTTCAGGCCAACCAAGAAGGTCCAGCTCTGCCCGCGTTGGTAAAAATTCAAAAGCCGCCGCCGCAATATGAGTCCGCTCTTCGCGCGCCAGCATATCGTCCAATCGATCCTTGAGCGCATGAAGATGCAGAACATCCGAAGCCGCATATTCCAATTGCGCCTTCGACAATTCCGCCGCGCCCCAATCTGACGATTGCTGCTGTTTTGATAAATCGACGCCCAGAATTTCGCGGCAGATATCTTTCAAGCCATGGCGGTCCGTGTAGGTCCGCACCAGCTTAGACGCTATTTTAGTGCAGTATATCGGCGTGCAGATCAAACCAAGATATTGCTTCATGACAGCGACGTCGAAACGAGCGAAATGAAACAACTTCACGACACCTGGATCGGTCATGAGCGCGCTTAAATTTGGACAGTCATATTCACCTTTGGCAAACTGAACCAGATGGCAAACACCGTCACCCGCAGATAATTGAACCAGACATAACCGATCACGGTGCGGATTGAGCCCCATCGTCTCCGAGTCAACCGCCACCGACTCGCCAAAATTCAAGCCCAACGGCAAATCACCTTGATGCAATTCAACTTCCAACGATCGTCCCTCGGTTCGCCCAATTAGATTAATTTAACGACTCGCAACATTCCGTAACTTTCAATGGTGCCCAGGAGAAGACTCGAACTTCCACGAGGTTGCCCCCACAGGTACCTGAAACCTGCGCGTCTACCAATTCCGCCACCTGGGCCCATAACCGCCAATAACATAACGGTTTTCAGATTCATGCGAGACAACATTCTGGCTGCGCGTACGAATCTGCAGGAACGTCGGGTGAATAAGCACCCATGAGTTCGATGTCAACCCGGTTTCCCTCCCGGTGCCCTATGATCTATGGCGTCTTTGAATACGATATGTTACCTCAGGCATAGAATTGGCAGCGCATTGTGACCTGCCCTGTCTGGCGGATTATAAGTTAAATATTCTGGCTTAAGAACGGATAACATAATGTCATTGGTAACTGTTTTTGGTGGTTCTGGATTTATCGGACGTCACCTGGTGCAACGCCTCACCGCAAGCGGCGCATCAGTTCGCGTCGCTGTCCGGGATCCAATCAACGCCAGCTTTTTGAAACCCATGGGTGATGTCGGGCAGGTCACGCCGATATATGTTGATGTGCATGATGATTCCAGCGTCGCCAACGCCCTCGCTGGATCAGATGCCGTCGTAAACCTGATTGGCATTTTATACGAACGTGGAACCCAGCAGTTTGACGCTATCCACCGCGACGCCGCTACGCGCATTGCCCGCGCCGCCAAAGCCACCGGCGCCAGTCGCCTTGTTCATATGTCAGCGCTTGGTGCGTCGGAAACGTCTCAATCGCGCTACGCCTGGTCAAAAGCGGCAGGTGAAACAGCCGTCCGCGACGTCTATCCAGACGCCGTAATTTTGCGCCCCAGTGTGGTGTTCGGGCCACATGACAATTTTTTCAACTTGTTTGCATCCCTGGCGCGCCTATCGCCTGTATTGCCTGTATTTGGATGCCCGCTACCGTCCTTTAAGGACGGCGGGGTTGATATTTACGGCGATGGCGGCGTCAAATTTCAACCGGTTTATGCGGGCGATGTCGCAGCGGCGTTGATGAAAGGCGTCACCGACCCGTCGACAAACGGCCAAACCTACGAATTAGGCGGCCCCACCGTTTACAGTTTCCTATCGCTTATGGAATTGATTCTGACCACGACGGACCGACAGTGCCTGTTGGCACCAACGCCTTATTTCGTTGCATCTTTGCAAGCATTCTTCCTTCAATTTTTGCCAAGACCACCTTTGACGCCGGATCAGGTCACTCTATTGCGTAGCGATAACGTGGTTTCCGGCGCAATGCCGACGCTGCTGGATTTGGGCATTGAGGCCAATTCAGCGGAGGTCATCCTGCCGACTTATCTCGACAAATACCGGCGCGGCGGCCGGTTCCATAAAACGACCGCCATTTAAAGCACTATATCGCTATCCATACACCCAGTAGAACAAGCCCGCCGCCAAAACCATGCGATAGACGACGAAGGGCGTGAAACCGGAGCGTTGCAGCCACGCCATAAAGGCCCATATCGTCCCCAACGCGGTCGCAAAAGACATGCCAACCGCCAAGAACACATCGGCCTGTAATGCGGCGTCACCGGAGTCGTAAAGGTCAAGACCGCTTAATAGTCCCGCGCCCAAAATTGTTGGAACCGACATCAACATTGAAAACCGGGCGGCTTCGGATCTCTCCATCCCCAAAATTCGCGCCGCCGTAATTGTAATACCCGACCGGCTCGTGCCGGGAACAAGGGCCAGGACCTGCGCCAACCCAAGAAACAGGGCGTTGAACACGCCCAAATGGTCGACGCGACGAATAGTAAGCCCGAACCGGTCTGTCAGCCATAACAAAATACCGAACAGCAATGTCGTCCAGGCAATCACTTCGGCGCTGCGCAAATATGTTTCGATATAGGATTTAGCCAGAAACCCAATAACGACGACCGGAATCGTCGCAATTATTAAATTCAACGCCAAACGCGATTCGGCACTGGCACGGAACATCACCAATTGCCCGCATCCAATAAGAATGCGAACCATATCTCGCCAAAAATACAGCATCACCGCCAGTACCGTGCCGGCATGCACCGCGATATCGATGATTAACCCTTGATCCGGCCACCCCAATACCTGGGACGTCAAAATCAAATGCCCCGACGAACTGATGGGTAGAAACTCAGTGACGCCCTGAACAAGCGCAAGACTCAATATGTGGTGGAGAAGCATGTAAACGTCCCAATATCTACCTTGGATCTACCTT
>JAPKDL010000141.1 GCA_028822585.1 Alphaproteobacteria bacterium
CCAGAGGCGCGGCGTCTCATCATTTTCAGGCATGCCGATTGCCCTGGCGTTATGCCACAATCGGCTATCAACTTGCCGAGAGTGCGGTATTTCCGAATGTTCGGCAATCACTCCATAGGTCCTGGAAAGTTGCAATTCGCGATGCAAGTCTTCGTCGGGTGTTGCGGAAAAGATAAATTTGTTGGTTTGCGTCACCCCGCCATGAATAACTGCGAGGTGCGCCCCGGACATTGTGAAGGTTGCGGTGTGCGGCAGGCTCCCCATCCAGCGCTTCGTTCCTTTATCAATGGTACGGTCCGCATGGGCGTACCAACTCGACGCTAAAACGTCGCACGCGCTGCCTTCATTGAATCCACAGCCACAATGCCCGACTCCCGCCGAGAGTGATTATTCGACATTTCCCGCCACCATGACAAGGCCATGCGTTCGAAGAAGATCAGTGGTCGTCTGGGCATCGGCGCAATACGCGGCTATATCTCCGGTGCAGATCATGTGATCGCCTGGAACGCTCCACCGATCCGCCTCAGCGATCAACGCGATGACAGTCTCCAAATTGCCGTAGGGCCCGCCAAAGAATGTGAGCGGACGGATTATGGCTCCGAGATCCAACGTCAACCGCTGCACGACCCGCCACCCAGCACGCAAAATTTGGCGCAATGGGGATGGTTGAGTTTCACGACGCCCGCGGCGTCTTCCAGCGTTGGCCCCATTTCCAGCGATTCTTCATAAGGCAATAATGTGCAAGGGGCGACCATTGGCGCTGTTGCGCCCTTGCGCTTGATCACCATGCGAGATGACGCGCACATCATTGATGACGGCTTAACATTCAAAATACCCCAACAGGCTTCGGTGATTTCCGGTACATCCGCATCCAAATCCATTTCGGGAAATAACGCCAGGTGAACCGGGTCACAGGCGTCCACCGCAATCTTTTCCGCTGCGAATAATTGGGCGTACCCGGCGCGTAACTGCGCCTCCGATTCGCTCCAACAGGTCCGACCCGCCACATCAATCGTGAACCCTTCGTCGCGTAGCCAGCGTAAGCCCATCAGTGCTTTTTCCCAGCTTTGCGCGCCGCGTGAAATTTCGTGCAACGTTTGGGCGTAATGGTCCAGCGACACACGGATCGTTAATTTTTTAGGATACCGTGCGTTGATTTCTTTGAGTCCATTGGAGCACTTCATCATCGGCCGCATGGCGTTGGTCAACACCAGCACCTTATGGCCGTGCGACAACGAATCTTCGAGCATGACCAGGATATCTGGATTCATGAAGGGCTCGCCGCCGGTAAAGCCAATCTCGCGAACCGGCAATTCCCGTTCTTTAATTTCCGTAAGAAACGCCGCAACCTCCGCGCGGCTCAAATAAACGAGTCGATCATTTGTCGGGCTCGACTCGATGTAACAATCGATGCAGGTGAGATTGCAGAGCGTTCCCGTGTTGAACCAGAGGGTCTGCAAAGCGCCAAGCTCAACACCGGCGCGACGTTCACCACACGCAGTTACATCGGGGTTTTCAAACTTTCCAACGTCCAGTCTCGCGTTTGGTGTAAAATTTAAGTGCGTCATCCAAGGTTCTAGCGGAATTTCATAAAATTACCCTGCCTCCAGATGTAGAGTCGACCTGGCTGGGAAACAATACAAAAGCGACGGCCTCTCGTAGATTACACGGAAATGTTAACGACTTCAAAATGGTTTGCATAAAAGTATCTATTCAATTATTTCGATAAAACCAATTTGTAAATTTAGGCTTTGTCCATGGCCCCCACACTCAAACGCGTCGGCGGCGCCTATCTCACCTCGATTGCCGTTGATCCAGCGGCGGCGGAGCCGTTGTGCTGCCAGCTCTTTTTCAAAATTAACGCCGTGATATTGTTGGGGAATTTTGAATCTGGTGCTCGTTTGCTTGCGAACGATGAAAGTATGCATTCGGTGGGATATTTATAGGGGGCGTCAATTGGGACGCCAGACAATAAAGTTACTGCGTATTGTGCGATGGAATCAGGCATCACCGCCTCCGAGCTGTCAGGGTATGATTGCAGAATGTGGGACCTGTGTGGTCTGGTGCTGGGGTATGCGAGTATCTTCACGGCGGATATCTCGCCAAACATTACGACGCACACCAACTCGTTACGAGAAAAGGAATGATTGTTGCGCAATCTGTATCCATCTAATTGCACGCCAGGCATTGGCCCGCTATAAAACTTCGTAATCGCGGGTGTAGCTCAATGGTAGAGCTTTTGCTTCCCAAGCAAGTGACGAGGGTTCGATTCCCTTCACCCGCTCCAAATTGTTTATTGACTCCCGTAATGACAAATTAAACGGTAAAATTCTACCGATAGTGCCTTGTTGCCAAAATTTAGCTTAAAGAAAGAGCATTAAGCATGTATTATCGGTATTTGTTAGTTGTCCGGTTCGTCCTCCTGAACGCGGTCGGGTTTAGCTTAATATTTGCAGCGTATTTGCAGGGGTGGTTAGATGGTGTCTTTGCTGTCACCACGTTTGAACTTGTGCTGATCATTTTTGCCGCCTTCGCCTATGGGCTTGCCCTGTGTGCGATCCGTATTTGGCGGACCAGCGTGAATTTAAACGACTTGAGTTTAGGCGCGCCACCTCCCGGATCCGATATCGCGCAGATTTTGAACCGTTTGAGACCTCCTCACACCGGACCTGGCGCTATTGACGGCTTTGCCGCGTTGCGTCTCGACATGTCGCACCGCGTCGCCATTGTGCGCCATACTGCCAATTCATTGGTGTTCCTGGGGCTGATCGGCACGGTGATTGGATTTATTATCGCGTTGTCCGGCGTCAACCCGGCGACATCCACCGACGCCGACAATGTTGCTAAAATGGTCGCGACCTTGATTGGCGGCATGTCGGTCGCGCTGTATACTACGCTGGTGGGCGCCATCCTTCATGTCTGGCTGATCATTAATCATCGCATGTTGGTGTCCGGCACGGTGGCATTGTTAAGTGAGATCGTCATTGCCTATAACACCCCGGTTGACGCTGTAGAGGACGACGTCCGTGGATGACCTCGACGATTTCGAGGACGAAACCGTTGGTACGGTGTTTCGCGACGTCATTTTGCTGGCGCTGGTCGGCTTTGTGGCCATGGTCATCATGTTGTTGCCGCACATCAAGCGCACCACCGAAGACGCCCAGGACCACAAGGCGCCGGGCAATGTAATTATTGAAATGCATTGGCCCAACACGATGGAATATGACGTTGATCTCTGGGTGAAAGGCCCGGATTCTCTACCCGTTGGGTTCTGGAACCAGGGCAATGAAGTGTTCAATTTGTTGCGCGATGACCTGGGCATCGAAGGCGACGCGACCCATCAGAACTACGAAGTGGCGTATAGCCGCGGCATTCCGCCGGGCGAATATGTTGCCAACGTTCATATGTATGGGCCGTTGCCGCCAAACACATCGGTGCCTGTTACCATTGTCGTCAGCGTGCGCCAGAAATTCGACCACACCCGTCAAATTCTGGAGACAACCGTAAAGCTCGACCATCACCACCAGGAAGAAACCGCATTCCGGTTTCGTCTGACCCGCGACGGGGATTTGGTCGATGGCAGCGTCAGTTCGCTGCGCTTTCCCCTTATCACCGGCCTAAAATAACGCGCAGGCTAAAAAAAGAGGCCAATTAAAAGGACCGGCCATGGACCTTCTTATTTATCTGTTTGCCGCCACGGTGTTGATCGCTTTCATCTTGGCGAGCATCGCCATTTGGGCGCCACGTGTGACCTATACCCGCGTCGCCGCGCTGACTGTCACGCTGCTGTTCATCCCGCTCGCCTATGTTCAGATGATCGAGATGTTGAGCAAGCCTAAACCCGTGACTCATGAATGGTATGATTCGGGCGTCGAAAAAGCCGAAATTCTGGGCGTTAGTCTGGAAGAGGGCAAGGCGATTTATCTATGGCTCCGTCTCGACGCCGCTTTACAGCCGCGCTACTATGTCATGCCGTGGGCGCAATCGACGGCGGAAGAATTGGAAGACGCGGTGGAAGAAGCGGTGCGTAAAAACGGCACGGTGATCCTGCGTCAACCTTTCTATCGCCGCGCCTTTGACGAAGGCGGTCAGATGAATGTCGAGGTCGTCCTGCCGTCGCTGCCCTTTGTTAAGCCACCGCCTTTTCCACCGAAAATCTTCAATCCCCGTGAAGCGCCCAAGAAGACCATTTAGCCCTATTCGCCCGTAAAGTCCGGCGTGCGTTTGTTGACGAAGGCGTCGATGCCCGCTTTGCCGTCGCGGGACCGGGCAGCGTCGGTAATGCCACGTGCTTCCAGCTCCATTTGGGTTTCCAGTGAATTGGTAAAACTGTCGTTTAACAGTTTTTTCACACTGCCATAGGATCGCGTTGGCCCCGCCGCGAATTGTTCCGCTATCGTTTGCGCTTCACCTATCAAGGAGTCGCCCTCATGAACGCCGTTGAGAAGTCCCCACTCCAGCGCTTCGTCCGCGCTTAACACCCGGTTGGTTAGCATTAATTCCTGGGTGCGCCGCAAGCCAATCAAACGCGGCATGAAATAGGTCGAACTGCCGTCCGGCGATAATCCGGCGGCGGTGTACGCCATGGTGAATTTGGCGGAGCGCGCGGCGTAAACCAGATCACCGGAAACCGCCAGGCTCATCCCCGCGCCCGCCGCCGTACCGTTCACCGCGATAATTAGTGGCGCGTTCATGCGGGAAAACCGGGACGTCGCGCCGTGCAAATAGACGGTCATTTCCTTGATCTCGCTCGGCAATGCGTCGCCCTTGCTGTGAAATGATTTTAAATCGCCGCCGGCGCAGAACATCTTGCCGGCACCCGTCAACAACACCGCGCGCACCGCCGGATCCTCGTCACACGCGATGGCGGCCATCATCAGATCATGCGCCATCTGTTTGTTCATGCTGTTCGCCGATTCTGGACGGTTCAAGGTGATGCGCGCCACGCCGCCGCTTACCGCATACTCGATTGTTGCAAATTCCATGACTTCTTCCTGCCCAGTGGTTCCTGTTAAACATATAGCGTATAAATAAAGCAGGTATTCAAATGGAACAACGCGCGGACGTAGAGTCGCGCGATAATCGAAGGAGAATCACAATGGCCGAAGCCGTCATCGTTTCCACCGCAAGGACTCCCATCGGGAAAGCCTATCGCGGCGCTTTCAATAACACCCATGGTGCCGATATGGGTGGGCATGTGGTCGCCCATGCAGTTGAACGTGCGGGCGTTGATCCCGGTGAAATCGAAGATGTGCTGATGGGCTGCGCCGCACCCGAAGGCGCCACGGGCGGCAACATTGCGCGCCAAATCGCGTTGCGCGCCGGTTTGCCGGAAACCACGTCGGGCGCAACCGTCAACCGGTTCTGTTCGTCCGGCATGCAGACCATCGCCATGGCGGCGCAACGGGTCATTGTCGACAATGTGCCGGTGATGGTGGCAGGCGGATTGGAATCCGTCAGCTTGACCTTGAACGAACACAGCAATGACTTCCATTCGCACAGCGCGTGGCTGGATGAACACAAACCCGACATATACAACACCATGATCGAAACGGCGGAAACCGTCTCCAACCGCTATGGCATGACGCGCGAAATCCAAGATGGGTATTCCCTGACAAGTCAGCTGCGCACTGCCGCGGCGCAACAGGCTGGGCGCTTCGATGACGAAATAGTGCCGATGAAGACGATCAAGCTGGTCGCCGATAAGGAAAGCGGCGAGATCAGCGAACAGGAAGTCACCCTGGAACAGGACGAAGGCAACCGCCCGACGACCAACCTGGAAGGCCTGGCGTCCTTGAAACCCGTCATCGGCGAAAATGGCTTTATCACGGCGGGCAACGCCAGCCAGCTTTCCGATGGCGCGTCGGCCTGTGTGGTCATGAACGCCAAGCTGGCGGAACAACGTAACATCGACCCGCTCGGAATTTATCGTGGGTTGGCGGTGGTGGGGTGCGAGCCGGACGAAATGGGGATCGGCCCAATTTATGCGGTACCGCGCTTGTTGGAACGGCACGGGTTGACCATTAACGATATCGATCTGTGGGAATTGAACGAAGCCTTCGCCACCCAGGTCGTGTATTGCCGCGATAAGCTTGGCATTCCGATGGAAAAATTGAACGTCAACGGCGGTGCCATCTCCATCGGTCACCCGTTTGGTATGAGTGGATCCCGCATGGTTGGCCACGCCTTGATCGAAGGTAAACGCCGCAACGCGAAATATGTAGTGTGCACCATGTGCGTCGGCGGCGGCATGGGTGCGGCGGGACTGTTCGAAGTCGCGTAGGATTGAACAACGACAAGGAGCGACCGGTCATGCCGGACGGAAGAGAACTAGACTGCCTGACCGCTGTAGTGACAGGTAGTGTGCGCGGCATCGGTCGCGCCATCGCGGTCGCCTTCGCTGAAGACGGGGCGAATGTGGTAATCAACGCGCGCAATTCTGAGGACGCCGCCAACGCGGTCGCGGCTGAAGTTGACGCCGCCGGAGGCAAGGCGCTGGTCCATATGGCCGATGTCGCCAATCCGGACGGCGCGGCGGGGCTGATCGATGCGGCGGTAAAAACCTTTGGGCGACTGGATATTCTGGTCAACAACGTCGCGCATCGCATCGCGCGACCGCTCACTGAAACCACGTTCGAGGAGTGGCAAGCGGTGTTGGGCAGTGCGTTGAATTCGGCGTTTCTGTGCAGCCGCGCCGCCATTCCCCATCTGAGTCAACACGGCGGGGGCACCATCGTGAACATAGGCGGCGTGTCGGGCCAGGCCGGGGTGAAAAACCGGACCGCCGTGGCGACGTCCAAGGCGGGGTTATCGGGGCTAACGTCGGCGCTCGCCATTGAATTGGCGGGTCAGGGGATCACGGTCAATTGCGTGGCGCCGGGGCATATTGAACATCACGACCGTGACGAGATGTCCCAGCATTTCATCGACCGGCCTATTCCCGCAGGACGCGGCGGCACGCCCCAGGAAATCGCCGCGCAGGTGCGCCTGCTGTGTGGGCCCAATGGCCGGTTTACCACCGGACAGACGTTTCACATCAACGGCGGCTGGTACGTGTCGATAGCCTAAGCCAGGGCTGCCTTACGCCGGATCGTAATAGTGAATTTCGAACAGCACGCAGCCGCCATTTGATTTGAACGGGCCGTGCGGCGCACCCGGTGGGCGGCAGGCGTAAGTGCCGGGTTGGAACGGTTCCCCACCGACGCCCTTTTCGTCGTTGCCGACGGTTAAATCGCCGCTGACCAGGTAGACTTCTTCCCAATGATCATGGACAAAGGGCGCGGTGGTGTAGACCCCCGGATCGAACCGCAATAGGCGCGAGCGGCTGCCATGTTTGGCGGATTCGTCAATGGATCCGGAAAGAATTTTCTGTTGGATGCCGGACGGATACCCCTCCGGCGTCGCCCAGCCGTTATCAAAATCAACGGCGTGGAATTCCTTATGT
>JAPKDL010000006.1 GCA_028822585.1 Alphaproteobacteria bacterium
CCTAATCCTCACCTACAGTGCCCAAACAGCCTGCGCTAGCCCCGACATCGAGCGGACGGCGACATTCCGGCGGGCAATGTTGGCTTACGTCTCAACCATTCACAATATCTATCAAGCGCTATGGGCCGACCAGAACGTCGGCTTGACGCGCGAGAGGCCAGCGGCTTATCTAGTCCGTACGTTAGCCACAGAAACCGCAGTTCGCCTGAAAGCCTTTTTCTAGGAGCCTCCTTCCATGACCCCTCCCCGCCCGCGCCCGGTCTGGCGTTCCTTGCTGTTTGTACCGACGACAGCCGAAAAATTCATCGATAAAGCGCCGACCTCTGGCGCCGACGCCATTATCCTTGACCTTGAGGACGCCGTTGCGCCGAATGCTAAGGATTCGGCCCGTGCCGCTCTGCCCGGCGTTGCCAAACGCCTCGCAGACCAGGGCCTAGACGTCACCGTCCGCATCAACCGCCCCTGGCGACTAGCCGTGAAGGATATCGAGGCTGCGGTCTCCGAGAACGTCGTCGCACTGCTTCTGCCGATGACCGACACTGCAGCGCACGTGAAAGAAGTCGATCAGGTCGTTTCTGAGATCGAAGCCGAGAAGGGCCTCCCGCACGGCCATACCTTCTTTTGCCCATTAATCGAAACGGCAGAAGGCTATCTAAATGCTCGCGAGATCGCGCAAGCCAGCCCACGAAGTATGTCACTATCACTGGGCTCAGAGGATTTCGCACTCTCCATGGGCATGGAGGCTGCGCCAGAGACGCTCTATGCGCCCAAGCAGCAAATCATCGCCTGCGCCTGCGCTGCCGGCCTGACGCCAATGGGCTTTATAGGCTCAATTGCTGAATTCCGAGACATCGAGAAGCTCCAACAGATCTTTACGAACTCGAAGCGCGCCGGCTTCCGCATGGCCTCATGCATCCACCCGAACCAGGTCAAGGTCTGCAACGAGATCTATGGCCCATCCAAAGCCGAAATCGCCCAGGCCCGCAAGATCGTCAACGCCTATGACGCGGCCCTCGCCGCCGGCCAGGGTGCCATTACGGTGGATGGTATCATGATCGACGTGCCAGTTGCCGACCGCTCCCGCGCTTTGCTGGAATTCGCTGACGCGTTAGCCAACCGCTAACCATTGGCCTGTCCACCTGAAAAATCATCATCCCGCGGTTAGACGGTCCCTACCGATAACATCCGTGGAGAGACTGCAATGGATCACGAGTGCCCAAAATGAACACCCGTTGGTTAGTCCGGTGCTGGCGGTCGAGCGGATTTGACTAACGCGAGAGTGGACATCAGTCCAATGGCAGGCCGATAAACGTCAAGCCGTTACTATGGCTTAATACGGTTTGTCGCCTTCGATGGTGCAGCGCTGCATCAGGCGGCGCAACGGCAGGGCGTAATCGAATTTCGCTTTATGCTGTACGGCGCAATTGTCCCATATCAACACGTCGCCGACCCGCCACTGATGTTCATACTTAAAATCCGACCCGGTGATGTGGTCGAACAGGAATTCGAGTATTTCTTCGCTTTCCTCTTTGGTCAGGCCGATCAAGGCGTTGGTGTAGCCATTACAGACAAACAGACATTTCCTTCCGGTTTTTGGATGGATGCGGACCACGGGGTGGATGGCATCTTCGGGATATTTCGCCAACTCCGCTTCATTCAAATACGGGCGTACGCCGAACTCAATGGCTTTGCGGTTCCACATCGTCCGGTAGCTGTTGGCGCCCTGGACGCCCTCTAGGCGGTGCTTCATCTCGTCGGTCAACGCGTCATAGGCGGGAACGGTGCCGGCGAACTGGGTCACGCCATAGGTCACCCCGTCCTTAGTGGGCACTTCCAGCGCGTTCAACACCGTCAGCTTGCTCGGCCTTTCCAGATAGCAGAGATCGGAATGCCAATACCGCCCTGCGTCATGGGACCCGACTTGCTTGCCGTCCTTCGTGACGTTGGAAATCCAGCCCACTTCCGGCGTGCCGTCGTTGTTGGCGGTTTGACGGACATTGACTTGCGGGCGCCCAAACCGCCGGGAAAAATCGGCGAGCTGGGGCGCGGTTAAATTCTGGTCCCTAATGACGATGACGGCATAGTCGTCGATGGCCCCGTCGATGGCTTGAAAAATTTCAGTATCCAGGGGTCGGGACACATCGGCGCCGGTAATTTCTGCGCCAATGGGGCCAGCGGCGGCGGTGATTTTGAGGTTCGTCATATTGCTCTCCCATTTTCGTGACTATGTCGTCTAGATTTATAGCTGTTTTCCGGGGACCGGGGGAGTATTAACGAGCATGTCGGTGACCGCCTGCCCCTCCCCCTCAGCAATCTGGCTGAACGCCACCTTCGTCGCCGCCGCGGTTCCTGCACCCCCGTTCCGGTCGAATGACATATAGGATAAACCGCCGTTCGCAACTATATGGGCACCGGCTACCCTTCCGTGAGCTGGTGGGCAGGTGGGCAGGCACACAGGGCGACGAAACTGTCTTCATAGCCGTTGCAGCGTTGCTCTCGTTGACTTTGAGCCGGTCCGTGGAATGCCCTTTTCATCCTTTGAAAATATCTAAACGTGGCACACGGGGCTTATTTCTGCCAGAACTTGTATTTACCGGGCACACGAACTTTTCAGCCATCGCAACATTTGGTATTTCTGAGCCGGTTGTTTAAGGGGAGACTGAATTTCTGTGCCACATTTGTCTATGTCATGGCCTCAGTCTATACCCTACGGGTCAATACACTGGGAACCTTGCACCCGTTCTATCTGCAGCGGTAACATTCATAACCAATTAGACTCTAGAGAAAGACTGACATGCTCATTTCCACCCACACCGAAACCGCCAAACAGACGGAAGCGATCTATATAGTCGACGACCAGCCTTATAAGGGACGCGAGTATATTGGTTCTGCGCCGAAGCCCGGCACGCCCGGCTACGGCCAGGATGTCGTGGGTGAAGAGGTACCCCAAGCCTATCTGGTGTTTCAACCGCCACATTCCGTCACTCGCCCACATTTTCATCAGACCAATCAGTTTCAGATATTTGTCGAAGGTGGGGGCACCGTTGGGAAACTCCGGGTCGATCCCCTGACCGTGCAATATGCCGGTGGCAATACGCCTTACGGCCCCATTATGGCGGAGGCGGAAGGCATCCGTTATTTCACTTTACGTCAGACCTGGGATTCCGGGGCTAAATACCTCCCAGCAAACCGAAACCTACTCGTAAAGGGACAACAACGGCAGGTCGTCGGCGTCCAAGAGAATAAAATGACGGCGGAAACTTCTAACGCAAATACTGAGACACTGATTGAAGCCACTGCTGATGGTTTGTTTGCACAAAATATCGTGCTTACGCCAAAGGCCAAATATTCTTTGCCCGACACGGCTGAGGGCGGCGGCCAATATCATGTCGTTGTCTCTGGCTCTCTCGCGCGCAATGGGGAAAACCTACCGCCACTGTCGGTAGAGTTCGCTTCATGCGACGAAGGCGTCGTCGAGATAGAGGCAGGACCAGACGGCCTGGAACTGTTGTTGGCGCGCTTCCCAAAAGGGCAAGCATCGGGAAACAATTAAGCGCTTTTTCTACCTATTCTTCGTACTTGCCTCAAACACACCTACATAAGGGTCCATTGCGGTTGGGGCGAGTGCGCTAGGGGAGTTCCCAGCGATGCGTGTCGCCTACATGATACGCGTTTCTCAGAAATCATGGGGGCGAGCTCGGTGAGCAGAAGTCCTCTGCAATTTTCGGGGTGCCTTGCTGATTAGGCAAAATCTTGTAGTTGCCTGTCAGGCCAATTATTATGTTCAGGCAACTGGAACTATGTATTCCGATGCAATTCAGGCTCAGATTTGAGTTTGAATTAGGCCGGGTTGCCAACCGGTTGCTGATTTTCCATCATTTGTGAAACTCCGAGGGCTTAATGGCGGCTGACGAAACGAGTGTCGACGCCCTTTTTCGTCACTTCGGTCCTTCTTATCGTTGGTTTATCACATTTAACGTCATGATTGGCGCGATAGCCATGGGGCTGGCCTCCTCCATTGTTAACGTGGCTGTACCGGCAGTGATGGGAGCCTACGGCGTGGGTCTTGATCAGGCCCAGTGGATTTCGATTGGCTTCCTCGGCACGATGTCCGTAACGATGTTGCTGAGTTCGTGGTTACTGGAGGCGTTCGGACAGCGGGTTACCTATATAGGCACCTTGATTGTGTTTATCGTGGGATCGTTATTGAGCGCCTCGGCGCAAAGCATCGACATGATGGTGGTTGGGCGCGTGCTGCAGGGCGCGGCGTCCGGGGTGGGTCAACCGCTCGCAATGTACGCCATTTACCAGGTATTTCCCACTGACCGCCGCGGCATGGCGATGGGTCTTTATGGATTAGGAACCGTCCTGGCGCCAACGTTTGGACCCGTTCTAGGCGGCCTGGCGATTGACACGTTAAGCTGGCGATATTTATTTCTCCTGCCACTGCCCTTCTGCGCGCCGGCATTGTTATTGAGTACGATACTAATGCCGTCAAAAAAAATCAGCCGACCCTTTCCCACCTTTGATTGGACAGGCCTTATTTTAATGTTCATTGCGACATTCAGTCTTCTCGCCGGACTATCGAATGGCCCACGCTGGGGATGGGGCTCCAACGAAATTCTTCTGCTCCTGCTGGGCGGCGGCGGCGGCGGCACAGTCGCTTTTATCTTTTGGGAACTTCGCGCCAGTTATCCGATGCTGGACTTAAGTCTGTTTCGAAACCGCAGCTTCGCCCTGACCATGCTCGCGGGGTTCGTCTTTGGTGCCGGACTCTTTTCATCTAGCTATTTCATCCCCGTTTTTGTGCAAACGGTGCAAAGTTACAACGCGACCCGCGCCGGGATGTTGTTAGCGCCTGGGGGCATGGTCATGATCTTATTTTTCCCCCTTGCAGGACGGATCACCGACTCCATCCCGGCGCATATTCCCATTGCGACTGGATTGATGATTTTCTCGGTAAGTCTTTTTCTGATTAGCGTTGTCGATGTTAATACAACCTTTTGGGCGCTTGTCGGCTTTACCTTGATCACACGCGTCGGGTTAAGTCTTGCAATTCCATCCCTGAGTGTTGCGGCGTTACGTGCGGTGCCGCCGAATAAAATTTCACGCGGCGCGTCAAGTTCGACATTCATTCGTAACCTCGGAGGAGGGTTTGGGATCGCTCTTCTGACAGCATTTTTCCAACACCGCTCGCGCCACCACGGCGACGCACTGACCGCGACGCAGACCGCCGCCAACACCACAACTGCCGAATTAATAGGCGAGGTGCGAGACCTTCTTGGATCAGCGGGATTTCCCTCACAAGATCAAACTGCCGGGGCCTTAAGCTACCTTTCATCCATCATTCAAGCACAGGCAAACACCTTGGGGTTTCAGGATACATTTCTTGCCATTTCCGTCGTCGCCTTTCTTGCAGCGGGCCCGGCCTGGTTGATCGGACATCGTCCACCACAGTCTTAATTGGGCTCGTTAAGGGACTCGATACGAGTCCTTACATATCTGTTGGGCCTTTTCGGACGTAAACTCGATCTGGAAAATTAATGCCGTGAATTTAATGTCCGAGATTGGCATGGGTGGCGTCGAGCTTCTGGTCGACAACGGGTTGCTAAAACAGCACCAGGTGAATGACCGTCATGCAGTCGGGGCAGCCTGTCTCGCGGGCCTTGAGCAGTGGGCCGGAAGAAATAGTCGACTGGATCACGGGCATGATCGAATACATGCGTGAGAACAACTTGACCCGGGCCAAACCTCGCAAAACGGCGGTGGATTAATGGGCTAATCTTGACGAGAAGTCGTTCAAAAATTGCTTTCGAGCCAGATCGGGTCCTGGCAAACCGGCGTGAACCAGAATGTAGAAGACCGTAATGTCCCGCGCATCCTTGGTTACAATGGCGGAGCGGTCCGTTAACAAAAAATAGATCAGAAAGCCGCGGCAGGTCGTTATCAGAAATTTGACTTTCGCAACTGACTGGTAATTTAACCGATTTTCTTAATATAATTGAGGTTCCGCCGGAATTTCCGGCACAGGATTGTTGGAAATTTTGTATGTCAGATGAATTAAAAGCCGCTTCCTCGGTCGATGCGGTGATTGTCGGCGCCGGATTTTCAGGCCTTTATCTCTTGCACCGCTTGCGCAAATTGGGGTTTTCCACCCGCCTTTTTGAACGCGGCGGCGGCGTTGGCGGAACTTGGTATTGGAATCGTTATCCCGGCGCGCGTTGCGACGTCGAGAGCATGCAATATTCCTATTCCTTCGACGAAGACCTGCAGCAGGAATGGCCGTGGCCTGAAAAATTCTCGGCGCAACCCGATATTCTAGCATACGCCAACCATGTCGCCGACAGGTTCGAACTACGGCGCCATATCGATTTTGACACCGAAGTAAACGCCGCCCACTTCGAGTCAGGCAGTCGCCGCTGGAAGATAGAAACAGATTCCGGGGAACGACTGACCGCCAAGTACTTTATTATGGCGACCGGATGTATCTCGACCGCGCAAACGCCCAAACTTAACGGCCTGACGAGTTACCGGGGAAATACCTATCACACGGGCAGTTGGCCACATGAAAAAGTCGACTTTACCGGACAGAGAATTGCGGTGATCGGCACCGGATCATCGGGTATACAGACGATACCTGTGTTGGCGGAAGAAGCCGCGCATGTCACCGTCTTCCAACGTACGCCCAACTACTCGATCCCCTCGCGCAACGAACCGATGACACTTGAATATGCGGATTCCTGGAAAAATGGCTATCAGGAGAAGCGAGCGGAAATGCGCTATGCCCCAAACGGCGTTCTGCGAGAATTTAACAATAAATCAGCGCTGTCCGTTAGTGAATCGGAACGTCAAGCGACGTATGAAACCCGTTGGAAAAACGGCGGTTCCGGGTTCGTGGCAGCCTTCAATAATATCCTAACAGATCAGGCCTCCAATGATTCGGCGTCGGAATTCGTGCGCAATCAAATCAGACGAATTGTGAAAAATTCAGAAACCGCCGAATTACTAGCGCCGAAAGGCTATCCCATTGGAACAAAACGACTTTGCGTCGATTCCGACTATTTCGAAACCTATAATCGCGACAATGTCGACCTCGTAGACATCAGCGACGCGCCCATAGACCGCGTCACGCCAGAGGGCTTGGTCGCCAACAGCCAACACTATACGTTTGACAGCATCGTGTTTGCGACTGGTTTTGACGCTATGACCGGCACCCTCTTCAATGTTGACATCCGTGGTACCGATAGCGTGGCGTTAAAGAAAAAGTGGTATGCAGGACCACGCACTTATCTAGGCCTGATGACGGCAGGGTTTCCCAACCTTTTCATGATTACGGGACCAGGCAGCCCATCCGTCAAAAGCAATATGATCACATCGATTGAACAACATGTCGATTTGGTGACGGACAGTCTTGTCCATATGCGTGACCAGGGTCTGGATTTGATGGAACCCGAATTGGACGCGGAAAACGACTGGGTTGAGCATGTTCAGGTCGTCGCCCACAAAACACTCTTTCCACAAGCCAATTCCTGGTACATGGGCGCTAACATCCCCGGAAAGCCACGCCTCTTCATGCCCTATATCGCAGGGGTTGGCGTGTACCGGGAAATTTGTGAAAAAATGGTCGCCGATGGTTACGCTGGTTTTCACTTCGAAGCAAAAACGGCGATCGCCGCTGAATAATTCATATCGAAAGTTACAGGACAGCCGCTTGTAGGCGCGCGAAAGTTCAGCGGTTCCCCTATTTTGTTAATTTTAAACATCAAAGCCAATGAAAACTGGGTCACATTATGTCTAATGAATCTAAAAACATAGAGGCGCCGCTGGCAATTGTTACCGGCGCGGCGCGTGGGATCGGCGCTGCCATCGCTCAACGTTTGTCCAGTGCGGGTTATGCCGTCGCCATATGGGATTTCAATGGAGACGGTGCCGCTGCAACAGCTGCTGAACTGACCGCTTCCGGCCGACGCGCGGTCTCGGCGCAAGTAGACGTGGCGGATGAAAGCCAGGTTAAGGCCGCGACGCAGGCTGCGGAGGCGGCTTTCGGTTCACCTTGCTTGCTGGTCAACAATGCCGGTATCCGTCACCGCGAACCTCTGGAGACTCTGGCCCGCGCAAGCTGGGACCGGGAGATCGCGACGAACCTTACGGGCCCCTTCGTCTGCACACAAATCCTCGGGGGCCGAATGCTCGCAGCTGGCAAGGGCGCCATCGTCAACATCGCATCAATGTCCGGCTCCTACGGTCAAGCGATGCGCGGCGCTTATACACCATCCAAGGCAGGCATCATCGGTTTGACGAGTCTTACAGCTGTGGAATGGGGAGGGCGCGGGATTCGATGCAACGCGATAAGCCCAGGTATGATCTCGACACCGGCCCATGTCGAGGCATACAGCAACGAAGAATTGAAGACTGCGCGGGAAGCAATGGTTCCTTTGGGTCGGATTGGCGACGGTGCCGAGATCGCGGATGTGGTCGCCTTCCTCGCGTCTGACGCTGCGCGTTATATCAACGGCGCCAATATCCCCGTGGACGGCGGCGTCACCAAGGCGCTGCTCGCCCTGATGCCGGTGCCCACGGCCAATGGCGAAATTGAAACAACGCTCGCCCAACTTGATTTGCGCAGCTGACGAAACCTGCGCCATCGGCCCTTACCGCAACAGCTCAATCAACGCCGATGCCCCATCAGCGTTGCGGAAATTATGAATGATCTCCAGGCTTGCGCCAATCTGCTGTTTATCCAGGGCCGCGTGTGGTGCCAGCGCCCGATATTTCGCGTCGACATCGGCCCAGTCAATACCCAGGCAGGCAGCCCCTTTCGGCACAAAGACGGTGCTGGTTTCATGCCTCCCGTCTTTCGTCTCCAAGGTCACCGTCGCGCCTTGACGGTATTTTTCGGCGTTCTTCACGGGCTCCGGCCCGATCTTGATAAGGTCGATCAGGCCATGGATTACTGGGTCCAAAATTTTTTTCGAGGACGCGTTTGCCCAACCAAAGTCCCGGTCCGCCGCCCCGGCGGCCAGAAAATAGGCCGGGCTATGCGCCATATCGATCAGGTCTTTCGGATGGCGCGGACCGGAGAGCGCCGTCAAGCCAGGCCGAGAGGCAGTGATAGATACAATTTCATCTGGGGCTATATCGCCCGATCGCGCAGCGTCGGCAGCGGCCTCGGCGAACGCATGATACGGATGGCCCCCTGGCACCAGCTTCAGCGCCATGTCGGTAACTATATCCCAACCCTCGCCCAGCCCATCCAACACCTTTCCGCCATCCGACCCACCATAGACCTGAAAAAATCCTTTGGACGCTTCTAAAGTGTTCATTGCCCCCGTATAGCCCATTTTGGCCGCCAATACGGCCTCGATACTGAGCATCGCAGCCAAACCTGCGTGATATTCCCGCGCCACACTGGTTGACGCAGCTACGGACAGGCCGCCAATTGACGTCGCCGTCAACGTAATGGCGTGTGCGGTCTGTTCCGTATTTAATTTCAGTAAACGCGACGCAGCAATTGTTCCACCAAAGACCGCGCCCTTGCATCCATGATGTCCATGCGGATTAAATGTCGGTGAGATCGCTTCACCAATTCGCCCCGCCGCCTCATACCCCGTAACGATCGCAGCCAGTATATCCTTGCCCGACGCACCTGTCCTTTCTGCGACAGCCAAGGAAACCGCGGTGAGCGGCGTGCCAGCATGGACAATATTACGCAAATCGCTGTCATCGGATGCGGCGGCGTCACTCATCATCGCGTTGACGCGAGCGGCGCTGACCAGCGGTAATTTTGGTCCGGGATCAAACCAAATCGAAGCCTCGGGCGCGCCGCCACGGGCTTTCGCAAGATCACGAACAATTTGCGCCGACGAAATATTCACGCCATAGGCCGCACTGGCCAGCGTACTAGATATAATCATCGCAGCGTGGTCAATCGCCTGGTCAGGCAGATCGTCAAACTGAGTGTTTAACAAGCTTTCGGCCATCGCTTCTGCAACCGTCATGTGAATTAACCCTTTTTATTGTCACGGCAACAGCCCGCTTGGATATATATTGCCACTCATGTCGGAATATCGCCAATCACTGTCGTTCGATACATGTGACACGCATAATCTGGATTGTAGGACACCGGGTTGTGCATGGTGCACCGGTTTTCCCAAAACATGAGATCATATGGCGAAATGTGTTGATCCTGGATGATGCAAATTCCGATGTCCAACAGCCCGCAATGCAGAAAATTGGCCTATTCATCGCCATTGCGTCACGAAAGATCGGCGCCGATGACCTCGGCACCCAAAACTTCAAATTTACTGAACTCCATTAAGATCTCCTGTTCAGCCAATGCTCACATCGTTCAAAGCGACGGAACCCAATGGTAGGATGCAGGGAGCATCAAAGCCAAGACCGGTTTCATAGGTAGCGTATGCTCTTGTGTTCCGTACGCCGTTTGACGCCACCCGGTCGCGACCGTAACTTGAGGAAATGCCTATCCACATTCATTTCGGTGATCGTATGAGCTTCATGAACCGTCTTGCCGAAGGTTATGGCTTCACTCCCATGATCGCGAAAACGACAAAAGCAGACCCACGACTGCACATCGACACGGGATTCCAGGATAACCATCTGGTATCCATTGAAGCCAGTAGGTGGTTTTTGTATTAAGGCGTAAAGTCGAAACTGCGCTCCAGCGCTAGATAAAAAGATAAATAAAGGACCGTGCGTTCACCTATAGGACGCACTTTTGAAGGAGAACAAGATCATGGGGAATATTCCAATAACCATCGCGACAGGTGACTATGACCGAACGAGACCGATTCGAGACGGACGAGTGTCAGTCGAAGGTTGCGACATCACACATCTGTCGATGAACTCCAGCGAAATTTTCTTTCGCGCCATCCGACATCAGGAATTTGATGTCTGCGAATTGTCGTTCAGCAATTACATGACTCAAAAACAACGCGGCGTCGCCGGTTATATCGCCATCCCCGTGTTTCTATCGCGCATCTTCCGCCATTCTGGTATCTACATCCGTACAGATCGCAACATCGACAAACCCGAGGATTTACGTGGTCGAACCGTTGGTGTTCAGGAATACCCGATGACGGCAGCGGTCTGGCAACGCGGAATGTTGCAAGACGAATACGGCGTCGCGCCCGGCGACATAAGCTGGCGCACCGGCGGAATGGAACAAGTTGGCCGCGCCGAACGGGCACCGTTCACCCCGCCAGCCGGAGTCGACGTTACGCCAATCCCCGCAGACAAAACGCTCTCCACGATGCTTGCGGACGGCGAACTCGACGCTTTGATCACCCCCGGCGCGCCCTCCAGCTTTGAACGAGGAGCGCCAAATATCGGTCGACTGTTTCCCAATTACCGTGAGGCCGAGCAGGCCTATTACGCCAAAACCGGATTACACCCGATCATGCATCTCGTCGCCGTGCGAGAAAGCCTCGCCGAGCAATATCCCTGGCTGTGCGCCAGCTTGTACAAAGCTTTTCGCGATGCCAAAAAACTGGCCATCGCAGATCTTGAAAACCTCGGCTCTCTCTCGATTATGCTGCCTTGGGTCGGATCCGAGCTAAAGGCGACCCGCGCACTGCTGGGTGATGATTTCTGGCCGTATGGCGTGGACGAAAATAAAAAGGATATTGACGCCTTGATCCGCTATTCTTTTGAACAAGGCCTGACCGAGCGGCGTCTTGATGTTGAAGAGTTATTCGCCGCCACGACCTTCGAGTACGCCAAAATTTAATCCGTCGTCGCCAAGGCTCCCCATGAGGCTCCGTCGTGAACGAATGGAGCCGCTGCCACGACATGAAAACCTCTTCATCGTCGATAGTAGCATCTGGGTCACCTCCAGCAGCGTAAACCCAACCTCCACCATCCAGGCGTTGGTCCTTTACACCGCCGACTGTATCAAGAAGCGCTTGGCGAATTTATTCGATTGAGGCCGCGTTGAAATCGCCTTTCAGATATCTGAGCCCGGCTCTTTCCTGGCACACCGTAGACAAGATTACACCACTCGCAGACCTTAAAGTTAAAGCAAATGAATTTTAGGAGGCCGTCATCGTAGACCTTATAAACGAACTAAAAGGCAAAGTCGCAATCGTCACAGGCAGCGCCCGAAACATTGGCCGCTCGACGGCGGAAGAACTCGCCAACGCAGGCGCGGCCGTCGTCATTAACGCACTAAAGGCGAAAGACCTGTGCGAAGAAGTCGCCGAAGGCATCCGCACCAAGGGCGGCCAGGCGATCTCGATCCTCGCCGATTGCAGCAAGCCTGATGACGTCGCTACGCTTACCCAAGCGGCGATCAAGGAATTCGGTGGAATCGACATTTTGGTGCATAACGCAGCAACGCGGTCCCCGAAATCCTTCGACGACCTGACCCGCGAAGACTTCCAACAGGTTATCGATTTGTCGGTCCTTGGCTGTTTTCACCTGGCAAAAGCAACCGTACCTTCGATGCGCCAGCGCGGCGGCGGCACCATTATCGGCGTTGGCGGGCTCAACTCCTACAAGGGGAAAAAAGGCCGCTCGCACCTGATGGTGGCGAAGGCCGGTCTCAACATGTACATCCGGGGCTTGGCGCTTGACCTTGCCGCTGATGGCATCACCGCCAATCAAGTCATAGTCGGCACTTACGACACGCGCGCCCCGGACTCGGCGATGACCGCCGAGCAGAAAACAGCGCGTGCCAACAGTGTCCCTCTTGGCCGCGAAGGTTTACCACAGGACATGGCCGACCTGATCCGCGTCCTATGTGGACCTGCAGGCGCCTATATCACAGGCCAGACGATCCATTCAAATGGTGGCGCGTTCATGAATTCGTAAGGAGCAGGACATATTCGGTTAAAGAAATAAACATGGTCGCCAGGACCAGATTTGTGTCAACCTGTCTCCTGGCGCACCTGTACGCCAATTTATCTGGAACGCAATGTAGAGAAAAACCCCAGACTGAGTAGAACAGGCTCTGCGCAGCAATGCCGAAAAAGTAACGTCAGCGTTTACCGTCCTCAAAGCGTTCGGTCAGACCGAAGACGTTTCGTATGTCGCAGCATTGCTTCATTAATCATTGGGCGGGTTTCAGTACGGGGTCTCAAGCCTCGCCAGTCAAATACAGGCAACCGCATAAACGTTGTGCACACCCTGTGGCAGCCGAAAACCCTGCCAGGACGCCCCGGGATCATCCGCACCAATCACTTGCCCGCTCCGCGTGACACAAAACGCGCTGTCTTCGTCGGTTGGTTGTGTGGCAGCAGCCATAACCATGTATTCAGCCGTTACGCCATGATCAATGCGTCGCGAGGTTTGTGCGACATCAACACTACGGTACAGAGAGCCTACTTCACTGAAAGTAGCTTGTGACAAACAAGCAAAGAAGATTCGAGGGCCATGTTGTGACACGGTCACATCACGGCAGTAGGTCAGTAGCAAAATTTATCGATATTTGTATCGTACCATACGCCGCCGTTACCGCTCCGGAAGAGAGCCATGCGTAGCGCGAAAAATGCCGAACCGGGTGCCGCGGAACTGATAGCGAGCGCATGTGAATCCAGCATGCATTCATAATGCCCACAATGACGGCCGCCGATGCTGCTTTGAAGGTTTGGTTGCTCTGCGAGTTCGAAGAGTGACGCCGACATGTCATTCAAGATTTTACCGTCGTCAGTACTCCAAAAAATGTCGCTGACCTCTAATGCGACATAAATATCATCTGGCCAACTTGGATCAAACGTGATGCGTATTATACGCGAATCAAATCCTTCACCTTCACAATGGTCGGGTGAAATCTCCTGCGGTATCCTAGGCCAATTGTCGTCGCCGTCTTCGCTGCAATACAACGCGATAGACTCGGCACCCGCATAGATTTTATTGGGTCACGTAGGATGAACCGACATTGTCCAGACCACACAGTCACCGTCTGGAAAGACCTAACCGTTCCCAATGATTCCTACCATCGACACTTCTGTAGGGCCCGTCTTGCGTACCGACGAAATTAACATTTGAATTGCGCGGTTGAACAACAATCGAACGCATCTGAACATTCTCCGGCAAACCGGCCGGCACTAACGGCCAATCGCCCTCTCCGGGATTGAGCCTATATAGCCCACCATGGCACACGCCTGAGTTCTTGCCTTCACCATACCCCGCACCGGCTCAAATGCAGCTCACGCGATTGGTCGCCATTCTTCACCTCCCGTGTCTGCAGGGACACATTTACGCATAAGGGTCGGTATCGATCAGTCCTTCCTCCATAGCCTTAATCTGTAGCGCCATATATTTGGAATAAACCCGCGCTTGCGTAAGACTCCCAGCAATGAACCAGACCCCCTCATGCGGCGTGCGCTTGAACATATTAGCGAGTTCACCATCCTTGTCCTCGCCCCAGACCGGCCCAATCTCCTCGACCAATTTTTCGCCAAGCGCCCGACGCACCAACTCACTTTGCGGGTAGTAGCCAGTACCAAGCACGATGACGTCGGCGGGAACGACACTTCCATCTTTTAAAAGTGCGCCTTCGGGACAATAGCGCTCAATTTGTTCGTTCTGCAGCAGGTCAATATCGCCCTTAATCATCAACTCAGAACTACCGGCGTCCAAATTGTAGCCCCCACCGCGGCGACGGTATTTCATCTGATGGCCTGTATTGTCGTCGCCAATATCAAACTTGAACCCGATCCCTTTAAGGCCCTCGATCATGTCCTTGTCCAACTCCACCATTCGTTTAACGGCGAGTTTGTAGCCTTCGAGAATCATTGGCGGCGTGGCGGCGGCTGCGATCAAATCGCAGTCTTCGATAGGTGGTCCTTCCTCATAAATTGCATAGTTAAGTTTGGCGGAAGGATCGATTGAAACGACAGTTGTTGAACCACGTTGGACGATTGTCGTGTGACAGTCGAAGCTGTGTAGATCAAGCGCAATATCATTCCCGCTCGAACCCGTACCAATGACAATCGCACGTTTGCCCACATAGGGAGCGCCGCTATCAAAGTCTTCGGAATGCAACACTTCGCCTTTAAATGTATCGAGGCCCGAAATTTCTGGAACCAATGGGTAACTACTCACGCCATTCGCGAAAACAATGTGCCGGGGGTGCAAAATGCGTTCTTCACCGTCTGCACGTTTTAGCGTGGCGGCCCATTGTTTTGCCGTCGCATCCCATTCGCCCTTGGTGAACTCGGTATTGGTCCAATTGTTGATCTCCATCACTTCGGCATAAATCTCGAACCACAAACCAAGCATGTCCTTGGGAATGTAATTCGGCCACGTCGCGGGGAAGGGCATATACGGTAAATGATTGACCTGGATAGAATTATGCAGCGCCAACGAATGATAGCGATTCCTCCAACTATCTCCAATGCGTGGCCATTTCTCAACGACAAGCGTATCGATGCCAAGCTGGTTGAGACGCGCCGCGATAGACAGCCCTGCCTGAGCCCCGCCGACGACCAAAACTGTCGGATCATGATCCTCGTAAGTTTGGGTCTTTCGCCTAACGTCCACCCAATTGTCACCCCCGAAATTGCGGGAATAGGCTGCGCCCGTCGGACGATTGTCGCCGGTTTTCTCCTCGAATCCCTTTAGCACCTCAAGAGACGTGGATATAACCCAAGCCTTGTGGGCTGCAATCCCGTCATCATCCGTATTTGGCGTCAAACGCAACACACCCTCACATTGTCCAACCTTGGTTTCAAAACTAAAAATAGCCTCAATGCAGTCGCGGCCCAAACGCTTGACCCGCCGTGGCGGGGTTCGTGTGGGACTGATCTTGAAGCCTTCTGCCCCAACCGCTGACTGACGGGAAACGAGGCGTTTGGCGATTTCATTTGCGCCCACACAAGGGCTCAAATGCCAGGTAAAGGCAACCACATCACGCCAGTTGCCCTCAAGCTCAAAAAGGGAGGCGATCGCCTGCTCGTCGCCGCTCACAAGAGCACGCTCGAAGGCTCCAAGCCATGTCGATACGGTTTCTTGGATTTTGACATCATCGCGCGCCTTGACGCTCGCAAGGTCTGAATAGTTCATCGATGTTCCCTTGTAGATATAATTCGCCAAACTTGTCTGGTCCGCCAACGGCGAGAAAGTGGGCACCTTTAGGCCGCCTAATACGAGGTTATTTTTTAAAGTAGACCGACGGTTTGGCATTGTCACGTTAACCAGGGCTGCTAAATCACCGCAGCCCAAGACCTTGTTAAGGCGCAATAAACTCTAATTTTTACAGATTCAGGCAGGCCTGCTTATACTTCCTGAGCCGACTCTCTTTCATACCGCCCATTGCAACACTTAATCAGTGCTATCTGGTACAGCTCCTAATAGTTTTAATATTTTTCGACGCGTTAAAAGGCACAGTAGGCGCCTAGCGCATCGAATATATTACCAGTCTTATTCCGACTGCAATACTATTCCCGGGTAAACTGGCGACGTTCTTCTCGGGTGATTTCTTTCTTATTCTTATCGATATCTTTCCTCTGTCGAGGAATTTTACAAATTGCTTTAAAAACGGGCTCCTAACGTAATATTAGGTAATGTTAGACAATTTTCGCACCAACTTTTAAAAGGCCCTTACTGTATTGATTTACACTGATATTGTGAGACTCCCCGCTGCGAGATAGCGGGCGCATATTGTAAATATATCGGAATATTTTACAGTTTTAGAGAAAGCCGTTTATTGAGCGGAAACAGACTTCTACAAAGTTTGGATTTCCCTAAGCCTAACCAACATTTGTTGGTTGGATTTCCACCCAGCCCGTGTTGTACGTCGTAGAGCCACTAGGTGCGGAGACGTCGCCGGTCACTGTGTTGGGGCACCCGCCCCTATCTACGCCGTCGGCACCTGGTGAATGATCCGGTGCGTACCAAGCGCCGTCCTTCATCGCGACAACGCCGGGCGCCATGTCATCGGTCACCTTGGCGGGGGTGATAGCGGCACCATATTGGTTGAAGACGCGCACCATTTCACCATCCCGGATGCCGCGTGCTTCAGCGTCAGCGGGGTTGAGCCAGACATTGTCTGGATCGACCCGGCCCAGCCTGTCCTGGTTGCCATGAATGGAGTGGGTCCGAGCGCGGGATTTCGAACTGCACATACTCAAGGGAAACTGCGCATCGTCATCGATATGGGGCACCCAGGTGGGAATCGCCGGAATGTCACCCAGGCCATAGGGGTCCGGGTTTTCACCCAGGACGGTCGAATAAATTTCGATCTTGCCGGACGGCGTGGAGAACGGATGGTTTTCTGGATCTCGAATTTGTTGAGCGTAGGCGACGGCGTCTTTCGGCACAGGAAATCGCGCCACCCCGTTTTCACGGAAGGCATCAAAATCGGCTACGGTATCCTTAGTCAGTTCGCGCAGCCATTCTTCTTCGGTCTTATCGTTGTAGTCGTCAATGCCGACGCGCTCTGCCAGATCGGTGAATATGTCGATGTCGTTGCGGCATTCATACATGGGCTCGATCGCCTTTTGCATGAAGATGGCGTAATGACCGGCGCCGGCCCATGGGGTGTGTACGTCGTTACGTTCCCAAAAGGTCGTGGCGGGCAGGACGATATCGGCGTGTCGTGTGGTCGGGGTCAGAAAATGATCTTGGCCGACGATGAACTCTACACCGTCCAGGGATTCCGCCATTTTCTTTACGTTCGGGGCTTGGTTGAACAAATTCCCACCCGCCGCGTAAATGAACTTGATGTCAGCGGGATAACCACCGCCCTCGCCACGCGCCAGCAAATCCGCGAGCAAAGGCGAGGAAACCTTGGCGTCAATGGGGTTGGGGCCTGAGGACAGACCGTTCAGACCGCTATACCCAGTGGCACCGTTGCTAACGCCGGAATTGCCGCCGACGATCCCGACATTGCCCGTGATCGCAGCCAATGCAAAGACGGCGCGGTGGAATTGTTCGCCATACGCCGTACGCCCCGGCCCGTAACCATCTTGCAGGGCAGCGGGTTTAGCAGTGGCGAATTCGACGCCGAGACGGTGAATGACATCGGCGGGAATACCGGTGATCTTCGAGGCCCATTCCGGGGTCTTGGGCACGCCATCCGCCTCCCCCATCAAATAGGAGCGGTAGGATGAGCCTTGGGGCGCGCCGGGCGGAAGGGTTGCTTCGTCGAAGCCTTGCACATGCCGATCGCAATAGGCCTGGTCATGCAAGTTTTCACTGACGGCAACATAGGCCATGGCGATTAACGCGGCGGCGTCGGTGGAAGGGCGAATGAAGATGTGCTCATCAGCAAGTTGACGGCTGGTGCGCGTCTGGCGCGGGTCAACGCAGATGATGCGAACGCCGCGTTTCTTGGCTTCTTGTAAATAGCGCATGGTGCCGGTGCCGAACGTGCCGTCTCCCGGGGACCAGCCCCACATAATGATGAGCTTGGAGTTGACGTAATCAGTCGGTTCACGCCCCGCCGCCTTATATGAAACCCCAGGACCATAGGTCATACGGATCGCGAACATTTCCGCTTCGCAGGACATGCTTGACCACAAATCGGTGCAGCCGCCGAATTTATATAGAAATCGCTTCACCGCCGCGCGGCTGTGCAGCAAGGCAGTGTTGCCGGACCGGGATCCGTCCAGGATCGCCGCGTTGCCATAAGTATCTCGGACCCGCACCAATTGCTGTGCGATTTCGTCCAACGCTTCGTCCCAGGTGATACGTTCATATTGCCCCGACCCCCGCGGACCGGTGCGACGCATGGGGTATTTCAATCGGTCGGGATGGTAGATCCGTTCGATCTGTCCAACACCGCGCGCACAAGCGGGCAGCGGTGGGTGGTCTGCATCCCAGGGGCGCATATCCGTCGAAATATGTTCGATCTTACCATCGACTACATGAGCGTTCACGACACAGCGCCCGCCACAATTATGACCACAGGTGCTGGTAACGACGGTCTCGCCAGGACCAGCAGGTTTGCGCGGTGCTTCGTAAATTGTACTCAAACTCATGCTGAAACCCTTTACCCTCAACGCATCAAATTTATCTTAGCGCGATTTGCGCTTTTGGAAACTTTAATTCAGCGAAATCTCGGCCAAAACATTGCGCGCGGCGATGCGGCCAAACGCCAGGCATTCACCAATGTTGCCCGTACCCTGGTATAGGTAGGAGTAAATTGAGCCCAGTTCACCTGCGCTATAAAGCCGTGGAATCGGCGACCCATCAGGGCGAACAATCTGCGCCTTTTCATTGCGCCGGGGGCCGCCCTGAGTGTTCAACATCGAAGGCGACATCTCGATGGCGTAATACGGCCCTTGGTCGAACTTGGCCATCATCAAGGTCCGACTGAATTCCGTATCCGCCCCGGCTTCGCAATCACGGTTCCAGCGCTCAACCGTAGTCGCCAACGCATCGGGATCAACGCCGATGGTCGCGGCCAACCCTGCCAGCGTATCAGATTTTTTGATCCACCCCTTCGCCAATTCCGCACTGTTGTCGTCGCTCCAGTCAGGACGTTCGACGATCTGAGTCCAGCCATGGCTGGGTTCGCTGTCGTACAGAGGACCCCCGGACATCATGGTTTGGTCGAATACCATATGCATCGGGCATGGTGTCGGCATCGCCTTCCATGTGCCATGCCCGGCGATCTTGCCGTGACGAGTTTTGTATTTTTCGTCGGTAAAGCGGCGTCCGTCAGGGCCCACTACGACCATGCCGCCCTCAGGTTCCTTACTGTAGTGCAGCGCCTGCATCGAAAACGTGGTCGGGCATTCCGGTACTTTCAACGCCATAGATGGCCCCGCGAAATTATTCATATGCCAAAGATCGGCACCCACCGCCATGGCCATAGATATCCCGTCGCCTTCATTGTGCGGGGACCCCGATGTATAACAATAGGGTAGTCCTAGATAGTCGCGGATCATCTGTTGGTTGTTCTCGAAACCACCACAGGTCAGAACGACGCCTTTACGCGCCTTTACCCAAATTTGGGTGCCATCTTGCTCAGCCCTGACGCCAAGGATTTCGCCAGTTGCGCCATCTTGAATGAGTGACCGTCCTGGCGTTTCGTAACACACGGGGATCGCACGTTCCTTCACCAGACTTTCAAACCGCTTCCAGGTGTAGGAATAGCCATAAGTCGGCCCATCGTGGAATTTATGAACGCAGTCCGATCCCGGCAAATCGGGAAATTCAATCCCCACGGGTGGATGTTGATGTTCTTGCGGATCGCCACCAACGCTGGTCAACCAGTCGTTGTTCTTGCACATCTCGTCCGCCCAAACCCGGATCATCGTTTTTGGCACCGTATAGGGTCCGCACAAGGCGGTCAGGTAGGCAACGGCACTGTCCGCGGACGAGGCGTTGAGATACCCCTGCCCAGCGACTCGGGTGTTACCGCCCTCCTCGCCTTCCGGTGCTTTTTCCAATATCACGGCGTTGGCGCCCAGTTCATGCGCGGTGACAGCGGCGGCGACGCCGGCGGCGCCGAAACCGACCACCACGATATCGGCTTCCATATCCCATTTGGCGGGCGTGTTGGTAGATGATCCCATGGGAATCCCCTCATGTTTTCAATAATGATGTGAGTTTTTAATCTGGTAGGCAGCCCCCGACTTTACAGCGCCGGATCAGCGGGTCAATCGCCATCACAACAACTAGGATATTTACGGGATCGCTTTTGCCTTTCGCATCGCGCCTATCGCAGCGTCGTCATAGTTCGCCAGCGCACGCAGCACAGCGTCGGTGTCCGCGCCTAAATCAGGTGCCGCAACCGGATCGACAACTGGCGTTTCAGACAAGTTCATAGGCGAGCGAATACCTCGTACATCGTCATAAACCGGGTGCGCTTGTTGCGTCACTAATTCACGCGCAGCGACCTCCATAGATTCCAGCGCTTGCCCGACATCGCGAACCTCACCCGCCGGAATTCCCGCTGCACCCAGTTTCGCTATCCAATGGACGCGCGTGTCTGTTGCAAAAATCGAATTGAGAAGATCTTCAAGCGCCAATCGATTGGCGACACGCGCCGTATTATCGTGGTACAGCGGGTCTTCAACCAAATCCGACCGCAACAACCCAACCTCGCAAAATACCCGCCACAAACGATTATTGGTCAGCGTGATCATAAAGGGGCCGTCACTTGCTTGGTACATGCCAACCGGTTGAGCAACCAGGTTCCCATTGCCTACGCGTGGCATCACGATATCGTCCAACAAATAGGCGCTACCCGCGTGATGCAACATATTCACCGCCGTATCAAACAGCGGTACATCAATTTTCTGCCCTCGCCCCATGCGATCACGCGCCAACAATGCGCCCAACACGGCCTGTCCAGCAAACAAACCCGTCACAATGTCCATCATCGACACACCGGTGCGCATTGGCGCGCCATTTTCTTCACCGGTTTGCGACATGAAACCGCTTTCCGCCTGTACGATGGGGTCATAACCGGCCCTCGCCTTCAACGGACCTTCGCGGCCATAGGCCGAAATCGAGCAAAATACGAGTTTAGGATTGATCACTGACAGTTCTTCATAACCGAGGCCGTAGCGCTCCATCACGCCTGTGCGAAAATTTTCAACGACCACATCGACACCCTTCACCAGCGCCAAAATTGCATTCCGTCCTTCCTTCTTTCGGAAATCTATCGTCACGCTTCGCTTATTACGGTTGACCGCGTAAAAGTAGGTGGAAATCGGGCGACTTTTAGAAATATTAAACGTTCGAGAATCATCGCCCCCTTCCGGATTTTCAATCTTTATAATTTCCGCCCCAAGGTCGCCGAGCGTCATCGTGCAATACGGCCCTGACAAAACACGGGTGAAATCAAGAACGCGGATACCCTTAAGCGCAGTCATAAAGATGAGGACCTTTCCTGGAATTTTTCAACCCAGCGACATGAAAATCATCCGCCAACATCGTAAACAGAAAACTCGCCCCGTGAGGCTAACACGGCCAGTTTTTCAAACGACCCCGAGTAAAATGTCGACACTGGCCGCGACAGCCTTTGACGCTTCTTCGTTTAATTTTTCCAAGGTCGCACTGCTGACCGGGTGATCGATCACCACAAAAGGATACCCATCGGCTCCCAATACTCGAGCCATTAGTTCCGCTGCGCTCACGAATTTAGTCGTCATAATTCCAATGGAGGGAATTCCGTTCCGGTCGGCTTCCACTGCATCATGCAAACTGCACGACGAGCAACTGCCTCAATCGCCAAGTCCGGCAATAAGGGCATCCCATTGTTGCGCCTCTTCCACAATATCCGCATCGGCAGGCGCGCTGTAATTCGATTTGATGCGGCGAATAACTCTCGCCACACCGTATTTTTCAACCAACTCCTTTTCCATCATGTCGAAAAAGGGTTTGGTGCTTTTCTTTCCGTTTGAGATAACGCCAATTGTCATCCCGTCGAGCGTTTTCAAGCGCGGCGCCAAGGCAAATTCACGCGCTTCGCCTTCGTGGGTTGGGTCGAGTATTTCGAGGCTCATAACGTCAAACCGCCTTTCTAAATTTAATGTCTATATCTAACATATTTGATCTGCTGGTGGGCTAATTCACAGAAGGTTTGAAAACCAAAAAAATCGATTAAACCTTTAGGGTTCACAGTCGATGCAGGCGCCAATGGCCATGGTCACCGCCTTACTCTTATGCCCAAGCCAAGGTGGAATTACCGCGCCAAACCCACCGGCGGGGCCGCCCGCGGCGACTACCAACAGATGCTCCGGATCCGGCAACGCTGCATATTCATTATCGCCACGATGACCGACGACAGCGCCTTTACCGCAATCGGCCCATTCCCGACGGAATATCCGTGCATTTTCAAAAACATATTTCTGTATATCAGCCTTGGACCAGCCAGCGTCCTTGAAATGCGTCCGTAGCTGAGGCGGAATGACAATGGCGTAGTTACCGGGCCAAATCGAATAGTGCCGCATGCTCGACTTTATTTCAGCCACAAAGGTGTCGAGGATTTCCGCCGGGTTGGTCGTCCATTCGTTCATTAATTGACGCGGCGCCCCCGCCGCCATTACCGTCACCGCCGACGCATGTTCGGGAACACCGCGTTCTTCAGCCAACGGCGGCCAGGATGAATTCGCCTCGTCTTCAGCTATGCAATAGCTAAGCTTACCCGGATGACCCAATGTGGAACGATCCACATCACCTGGTCGGGCGTCAAGAAGGTTGCACAGAATCAAGCGAATGGCACGGCCGATGACCGTGGTGGCGCGATCGCTGGATCCCAGCGCATTGAAAGTCCCGTCCATGCCCAGTTCATCGCGAACCGGACCATTAATAACGATAAGCACTGCGCAACCACCTGTGCTCGCCGTGGCACCGTGAAGCAAAAACGGTTCTTGAAGCATCGCAGTAAACGCCGCCACGACAACAGGGAAGTGCATGGGCAAACAGCCCGCCATGACGGCGTTAATAGCCAATTTTTCAGCGGTAATTGCACGCGCGCGCACCGTTTCCACGCCTACCAAATGATCGGAGGGCATCATAACCCAATCCAAACAGGCCTGAACTGCATTCGCCGTTGGCGGCACCACGGGCAGTCCGTCAGTCCATTTTCGGCTGTGGTAAAACTCCTGCGCCGCCATCATGTCTTCGACATCGTAGCGTTTCGACATTAAGTTCATAGGGTCTTCCTTATTCCAACAAGGCTTTGCCATAGCGTCTTCAAACGGTAAAAGTGAAATTACCGTGGTTTTATTCCTTCGCCGTTATACACGCCCTTGTACACGACGCCAGTGCCTTCCCTGTCACCTCTTTGGGAAACGATGAACACTTTGCGGCATCACTGAACCTGGTCTATCCATCATAATCTGATGGATACCGGTATGATGGGGTCTAAATCTTTAATTTTACCTTAACGGAAATTTAAACTGTACGAAAGCAGGCGGCCCCGAAGAACCGCCCGTCATTAATTCGTCGTGCTTGTTTTACTGCTTAGGATACAGCGTCCAACCCCGCCAACACTTTTGGCGGCGACATGGGCAAATCTTGCAAACGTAAGCCTGTTGCACTCTCGATTGCATTCGCGACCGCCGCCATGGGCGGTGCGATTGGTACTTCACCGACACCACGAACGCCATGGGGGTGCGCATCGTTGGGAACTTCAACCACGACCGCCTCAATCATGGGCAAATCTGACGCGACTGGCATACGGTAATCCAGGAAACCTGGGTTCTGCATTTGCCCATCATCACCGTAGATGTATTCCTCATTCAACGCCCAGCCAACGCCCTGCGCCACACCGCCTTGAATTTGCCCTTCGACATAGCTGGGATGCACTGCACGTCCAACATCCTGGACCGCCGTATAGCGCAGGATTTCGACGCGGCCCGTATCCGGGTCAACTTCAACGTCACAAATATGCGTCGCGAACGCGGGGGCAGCGCCTTGGGCGTTGATAGAAATTTGCCCCGCAATCGGACCACCGGTCGCCGCCGCCTTCGCTGCTAGATCCGCCAAAGACAACGGTTCGAAATCACCTGCGTTGGATCCAGCTGGACTTGCCTCACCGTTTTCCCAAACGACCGCGTCCAAATCAATGTCCCAAATTTTCGCTGCACGTTCGCGTAGCGTCAGTATCACCTTTTCAGCAACCTGGGTCACCGCCATACCAGCGGCGAATGTGACTCGGCTGCCACCGGTCGTCGCACTGATGCCAATTGCGTTGGTGTCGCCGATTTGCGCACGCACTAAATTGTAATCAATGCCTAGCATTTCCGCGGTGATGTTAACCATGGACGCGCGGCTCCCCCCGATATCGGGGTGTCCGGTGATAACCGTCACCGTACCATCTTCGTTGACATGAATTTGAGCGCTGGATTCACCGCCGACGTTAAACCAGAATCCACTGGCCACGCCCCGGCCCTGGTTCGGACCCAACGGCGCGCTGTAATGCGGATGCCTCTTTGCGGCGTCCAAGGTTTCCACAAACCCAATTTTGCGAAACGTCGGCCCGTAAGCGGCGCGGGTACCTTCCTTCGCGGCGTTCTTTAACCGAAACTCCACTGGATCTAGGCCCAATTTGCGAGCGAGTTCATCTATTGCGCTTTCAACCGAAAAGGCCGCAATGGGTGCCCCAGGTGCCCTATATGCATTACTTTTGGGTCGGTTCATCACCACGTCATACCCAATCGCCTGCACATTTTCGATTTCATACGGCGCGAAGGCGCAAGACGCTGCCGGGCGTGCGGGCGACCCTGGGAAAGCGCCTGCCTGAAACCGGAATGTCGCAGTTGCAGCCGTGATTTTCCCCTCTTTCGTGGCACCGATTTTTACAGTATTCCACGAGCCGGACGTTGGCCCTGTCGCTAAAAAAACTTCCTCCCGCGTCATGACCATCTTAACTGGAAACCCAGAGATACGCGCCATGATCAAAGCCAGCGGCTCTAAATAAACAATTGTTTTCCCACCAAAACCACCGCCGATTTCAGCTGGAATCGCGCGAATATCCGCAACATTCAACCCTGTCATTATGGCGGTTGCGCTGCGAACCATGAAATGGCCCTGGCTACTGCTCCAAATAGTCGCTTGGCCATCCTTGGCGACGCTGACCAGGCACGCGTGTGGTTCAAGATAACCCTGATGCACCGGTTTGGTTTTATAGGTGCGTTCCACGATGACATCAGCCGCCGCGAAACCCGCGTCTAAATCACCAAGTTTGAATTCAAGCCGGCTGGCGACGTTCGATGCGCTTTCCGGTTTTGGGTCGACCCCACCGGTGCGCAGGAAGTCATGCAACACGGGCGCATCCGGCTTCATCGCATCTTCTACGTCGATAACATGAGGAAGAATTTCATATTCAACCTCAATCAACGCCAAAGCGTCCTGCGCATTTTTAACCGATGTCGCCGCAACAGCAGCCACAGCGTGCCCCGCATACAACACTTTGTCCCGCGCCAAAATATTGCGGCTAACAAAACGCATGTCCGCCGGACCGACCATGACTGGCGTGTCCAAAGGAAATTCAACCATATCATCCGAACAAATCACCGACTTGACCCCCGGCGCCGCTTTGGCCTTCTCCAGGTTGATGGATATTATCTTGGCGTGCGGATGTGGACTACGGAGCACTTTGCCCCACAACATTCCCGGTAGATTAAAGTCCGCGCCAAAGGTCGCACGTCCGGTCACCTTATCGGCACCATCCGGGCGAATCGTACGCTTGCCAATCCATTTGTTGTCCATGCTGCTACCGTCCATGCCAAACTTCTCCCTTTTCAGAACCACCCTTGAACGGACGGCGCTCCCACTAAATTTTCATAGAATTGCTTACGCGCTTGAGAAACCAAGTGCGAATATGTTTAAAGATCATTCTATCATGATAATCCGGTCAAGGACATGCGCCAATTTTGGGACTTGTCTAAACCCTTGCCGCCTTATCGTCGCAGAAGGAAATCTGCCGCAGCGCGAAGATCGGCGAACCGCGCCGTCGGTTCGCACCCCCCGGTCTCACCAGGCGTCGAATTTCCCGACGCCACAAGAATTGAACACAATCCGGCAGCGTTCGCACCAGCGACATCGGTAGCCAACGTATCGCCGATCATTACAATTTCGTCCCGTGCTATCCCCAGAAGGTCGATTGCATACTTAAAAATTTCCGGCTTAGGTTTTCCGACGACCGTTGCCTGAACGCCAGTAGCGGCTTCAAGAAACGCAATAACGGAACCGGTTTCAGGTTCCGGCCCGCCTGTCGTCGGGATCACAACGTCCCCGTTACTGGCGATCAATCGCGCGCCGTTGGCCACATATCGCACCGCTGATATTAAGTCCGAAATTTTCATATCTAATTCGATGCCGACGACAACGAAATCAGGCGACTCACTTTCTACCGCACCTGCGTCACGCAGGGTTTGGCGAAGCACCGCACTACCCACGGCGTGTATTTTGGGTTCAGCATCCTGTGTCAAAAGATAACGAGCGGTCGCAACACCCGACGTAACGATGTTGGAGGCGTTGATGTCAAACCCCATACCACGCAACTTCCCGGCGTAATCATCCGGCGTGCCACGTGCGTTATTGGTCAGACACACAACGCCAATTCCATGCGTTTGAAGATCACGCACCGCCTCGACCGACCCGTCAATGACTTGCGCGCCGCGAAACAATACGCCGTCCATATCCAAAACGACGCCGTTTATGGCACCCCCAAATTTCAAATGCATTTCCATGCGGCCCGGAATTGGGGATGGTGGACGCGGCGGCGTCCAATGCATATTAAGCCCCCGCACCGGCGCTTGATACGTCATAGAATCGTTGCCATGGGCGCGCCAATGGACCTGGTCGTCTATATCAATTTCCGCCCAAGCGCCCGATGCTTCCGTCTGTGTCGTATAGCTTTCGGTAAGTGATTGCAGCGTCAAATACCGAATGCCATCAATCGTGCTGCTGTCATTCCAATGGACATGCCCCGCGACGCACATAACGACATTGCCTGACGCTTCAATTATCTCTCGGGCATCGGTCGTATGTTGTACCGTTGAAGAGGCCGTGTGATTTTGAAAATAGTAATTTCCAATCATGGCGCCATTATTTAACGGTATATGGGTGAAAATTATCGATGGATGAGCCGTCTTCTCCAAATCCTTACTCAGCCATTCAAGCGCAGATTCAGACGGCGTGATGTTTGTCGCATAGCCGTGCGACAGGTCGAGTTGCCAAAAAATTAAATGCCACCCCTTCAAGTCAAAACTGTGGCTGGCGAGAGAGCAACCAAGAATCACTTCGTTCTCTTCACGAGAAAGATAATGCAGATCATGATTACCTAAAAGATGCTCGTGGCGGGTTTCCATACCTTCAAAAACTGACATCACGTCCCGCATCAATCCCAAATCCGTATCGTGATCCACATTGGAAATCCGGTCGCCTAAATCAACCACAAGATCGACATCAAGTTTTGACACTCGGTCGCGGAAATCTTCGAGCAACGGCACGGCTAACGCACCCAACTTCGTAAACCGCGTTGGGCCGTGATGAATGTCGGTGACAACCGCCAATTTTATTTTTTTTGCCACGCTAGTTTCTTTCATAATTTCAGGACGACACCCTACGCAGGGAAGCGGAAGCTTACAATAATACAGAACCTGCTTTGGTTTGCCTTTACACCTTGGTTCATGGAAACTGTGTCCGGACATTATATTAATTCGCGGCTAGAGAGGTTTTATGAGCACGCCACCATTGGACGGAATTCGGGTCTTGGATATCGGCACATTAATCGCGGGCCCGTTTGGAGCGACGTTACTGGGCGATTTTGGCGCTGAAATCATCAAGGTTGAACAACCCGGGCCTGGCGACGCTCTTCGCGGCACACCAGTAGATGGCGAAGCGGCCCGCCCAACGGGATGGCGCGTCGATGCGCGAAACAAAAAATCAGTGACGCTCAATTTGCGTGTTAAGGAAGGTCAGGAAATCCTCTATGATCTAGTTCGAAAATCAGATGTTTTGTTTGAAAATTTCACCCCTGGAACATTGGAAAAATGGAACATCGGCTGGGACGTTCTGCATAAGATCAATCCAAATCTGATCATGGTGCGCGTATCCGGGTACGGTCAAACCGGCCCATATTCTAAACGCTCCGGGTACGACCGCATCGCGCTGGGGTTTTCAGGTTATATGTATCCGACAGGTTTCCCAGACCGTTTCCCAGTGCGGCCCGCCTTTCCCACCGCCGATTACAACACGGGCACCTTCGGTGCTTACGCCGCAATGTTGGCGTTGTACGAACGCGATATGCGCGGTGGCGAAGGTCAAATGATCGATCTCGCGCTCTACGAACCACCCTTCCGCATCACCGGGAACCTTCTCGCCAACTACAACGCAACTGGTGAAATTCGCGAACGCATCGGCAACCGAAACCCAACCTTTTCACCCGCCGGCACCTTCGAGACCAAGGATGGTCGGTATGTGCAAATCGCAGCAGGTGGTCAAAATGTATACCAGCGGCTCATCGCCGCCATGGAGATGCCTGAATTAGGCACGGATCCACGGTTCTCGGTAAGTCGGGAACGCATCGCGCACGCTGATGAGTTGGAGCAAATTTTAGCCGACTGGATCGGCGCTCACGATTACGCTGTCATCGAAAAAAGGTTGGTCGGCGGCAACGTTCCGTTTGGCGGCATCTACACGCCCGCCGACATCGTCGTTGATCCGCATTATCAGGCCCGCGATAGCTTCATCACCGTGGAAGACCAGGATGACGGCCCCATGGCGATGCCCGGCGTCATTCCCAAACTCATGGGCACGCCCGGGAAAGTTACATCCACCGGACCCAAGCTCGGTCAACACAACGACGAAATTTTTAAAGGCCTGCTCGAGAAGAGCGATGACGAACTGTCCGTGCTTTCAAAGGGTGGCATTATTTAATGACGTCGGCGCATTCCGACGTTAGGTAACAAAGAAGATTTCATGTCAATTTTAAAATTTCTACTCGCCAACCGTGGCCAGATCTCCATCCGTGTGATGCGCGCGGCGGCGGAGTAAAGAATTCAAACAGTCGAAATTCATTCAGAAGACGACGAGGCCACTCTATATGCATCAAAGGCCAACGCGTCCTAGCCAATAACCGGAAATATCTTGGCGGGGCCATCGACTTGAACGGTGCCGACAAGGGCTCGCGGTTCATGCAGTTGCGCGACGCCCATGACATTCCGACCCTGCATTTCTGCGACACGCCGGGTATCATGGTCGGGCCGGAAGTTAAAATAGGCTCTGGTCCGCCACGCCAATCGGATGTTTGTCACCGGTGCCAATCTCACCGTGCCGTTTTTCATCATTATCCTCGCAAAGCTTATGGGCTCGTCGTGATCATCATGGCGAGCAGCGCCTACAAGGCCGCCTATTTCTGCGTCTCTTGGTCCACCGAACAATTCGGCGGCATGGGCCTGGAAGGGGCGGTCAAGCTGGGCTATCGCAATGATCTAGCAGCCATCGAAGACCCGGAAGAGCGCTTGGCAAAATGCGAGGGAATGGTCGCTAAATTATACGACAACGGCACAGCCATGAACCAAGCCTCCTATTTCGAATTCGACGACACGATAGAACCGGCTGATACCTGGAGGTGGGTGGTAAATCTGTTGAAATCCATCCACCTTGCGCCTAAACGCGAAGGCAGGAACGGCCCCGCCGCCGACACGCCGTAGAGAAGCGAATTCATCCTAAATAACAATTTATTAACAGAAGATTACATCACTACGGTCCCAACTTATCGCGATATTGTATCACCACATCGTCAAGATCCGGGAACCGCGTCTTCACATCGATAGGCCGCACACCGAACAATGCTGGATTGTGTGGCAAATCAGGCTCCTGGCCAGCCGCCAAATCTTTCGCCAGCTTTATCAGGATGCGTCTTGCGGCAATAACGGCGATATCCGACGTCCCCAGATATTCGTTCTCCCGATCCACTATGGGCCCCATACTCTCAACAATCGCCCTGTCCTGATTGTTGACGCCCGGCATACCGGTGGCGCTGCCTCTTCGTTGCAGGTCCCGGTCCACCATGTATTCATTCGACTTGTTGGTTTCCGGAATGAACGTGCCGGGAAATGTTTTTGGCGCCGCACCCAGCCCGGTTTCCAGAAAATCCGTATCTTTTTTCGTCATTGGCGCATCCGGGTTGAAAGACGTGCCAAAAACCATTGTGTGTTCATCATCAACCGGAATATACGCCCGCGACGAGATCGGAAATATTGGCTGTGGGATAATCGAATTACTGGGCAAAACCCATTGTGTGATGCGCCAGTTATAAGCGTCATCATCCATTTTTCGTTGCGATCCGTAATAATATCCGTAGTCGGAAACGCGGACGTCCAGACTTGGCATGCCGTCCTTTTGCCAATTGGCGTGTGCTTCAGAAAGCCCCGGCGACAACGTAGCCGTGTCGTTTTCGCGATGCAGGAACGTGGTGTGGCACGTGTCGAGTTCGCCTTCCAGGCCTTGCATGTAATTTGCGTTGTAGAGCCATTTTTTCTGCCAACGATGTGCTGCAGGCAGCATCGCCCATTCAAATTCCGGTAAAGGCGGCTTTCGATCAGGAGGTCCCATGTAGACCCAGATATAACCTCCCCACTCTTTCGCGGGGTAAGATTTGATCCGAACCTTGTGCTTAAAGTCGGTTTCAGCCCTCTCGTTTGGCATGTCGACGCAATTCCCATCAACGTCAAATTTCCAACCGTGATACACGCATCTAAGCCCGCAGCCTTCGTTGAGGCCATAGAATAGAGAAGCCCGACGGTGCGGACACCGTTCTTCCAGGACTCCGATTGTTCCGTTTGTGTCCCGAAATGCGACCAAATCCTCCCCTAAAAGACGCAATCGGACCGGATCGCAATCAGGCACCGGCAACTCTTTAGGAACCATCGCGGGCATCCAGAACCGACGAAACAGTTCACCCATTGGCGCGCCCGGCCCAACCCTACAAAGTAAGTCGTTGTCCTCTGGATTCAGCATACTGCTCTCAATTTCTGTAAATCATCCCAAATAAAACGGTCGCCCGGACTCGCGCAGCCAGATCCGCACAAGATGCCGGCGCCGTTCGGGTTCAGGCCAATCCCGGAATGACGTACGGCGATGTCCCAATCGTTTGTTGTTCACAATCTGTATTTGCCCGCGTTCAAACTGGAATGTCTTGCCAAGCCCTTGACGTTCCGACGCCTTCACCAAGGCGTCAATCGCCGCGCGTGTGGGCGCATCCATATCTTCGTGTTGCAATTCAAAGCCATGTTCCACGCGGCGCGGCGAAAAGCAGGCGTAGAGCCGCTCCCCATCCGACTCGAAGACTGGTTTGATCGACACCTGATTGTCATCCGGCGCATGTTCCATCTGGCGGTCAAAATAAAACGGTTCGTAGAGGCGCGGCAGAACGTCGGAAAATTCCGATAGCAAGATATTGTAAACCGTCTCCAAACTGACCAGTCCACTCACCCCGCCCTTTTGCGCGGTTTGCAAACAGAACAGCGCGACGAAATCCGGTGGCAGATTAAAGGCGTTATCGGTATGATAACTCTGTCCACCATTGGTTTTGGACGAGCGGACACCGCTCCCCGGCAACGCCTTCTTGCCCGTATCAATGACATCGTAAATTATCGCGCCGTCCCATTTCTGAGCGACGGGGCGGCTGACCATGGACATCAACAACCAATACAGTTTTTTCGCCACATCAGTGTCCAAACGGTCCACTGGCACGCGGTCGATAATGGCGAAACCAATGCCGTTGTATATCTGCGCGTGCGCCTGCGCCATCGCCGCGCGGCAGGCGGGCAAGTCGAAATCGTCAGGCATAAGGACTTCGACTGGCAGCGGGTTATCCCTCAACTCCGCTGCGGCCTGGTCCAGTTCCGCTAAACAAGCCCCGTCAAGGTCTATGCGCCCCTCGTCCGTCAACAGCGTTTTCGCATCCCACGTCATCGGGCTGGAAAAGGGTTGTTCAAGCATCGTCACAATTATTCACCTATCTCGTTCCGTTCACAACTTTGCTAAACCGTACGAACTTAGCGCCATCTGTGTCAATCGGTGCCAAGCTCAATTGATGGATGCAAACACTTCGCCCTTCAAACTCTTAGTCCAGTGCAGCATTCCTTCCTTTTAACACCTTCGCCTTACATAATTAGAAAATTATTCCATAGATATTCCCTGAACTATTGATGAATCTCGATCAGCACTTCCGCAGGCGTTTGCATGGATGTAAATTTTGCTATGGCCCTCGAAATTTTGAGTTATCCAGAAGGGAAAAATCTCGTTGGGTTAACTTGCAATGTCCTGATTGAGCTTTGACTGGCGCGACGCTGAAACGTACTAACGTTTTTGAATCGCGGGATGAGTTACACGGATGTTGGGACAGCTCTTCATTCAGGCACGGAGCATCGAAAGCTCCAATCAGTGTCACGCAAACTTGATATGGCTAACAGAGGATTTTCATCAAGCCCTATGGCGCTCTCCTGAAACCCTGCTCGTCGATGGGGTCAGAGCTATACTCGTATGTGGGAAGTGCTCACTGTCGACGCTGGGCGTACCATTGCTCTGTTGCAGTTCATTGAAGTCCTGTAGGGTTTCGGAGTCCAATGTGTGATAGAAATAAAAGTGCCCTCACCAACTCCACCCTATTCGGACTTTAACCAAGTACTAGTAGAATTTGCTGGATTTAAAAAATGTTTTGCATCGGCTCAAGTCACTTAATTTTCCCTGTTACATAAGCACGCCTTCCCCCTTGCTTGCTACACGACAAAAACTTTAAAGGAACGCGCATCTCATGATTATCGGCCTTACCGGCGGCATAGCCTCGGGAAAATCTACCGCTGCTAACTTTTTAGGATCGAAAGGCGCGTCAGTAATCGACTGTGATGTCCTAGGGCATCGCGCTTATGAACCTCACACGCAGGCCTTTCGCGAAGTCGTTGAGACCTTTGACGACGAGGTTGTGGGCGCGGACGGCACGATTGACCGGAAGGTGTTGGGCGGCAAAGTCTTTGGAAACCCTGAAGCCTTGAACCAGTTAACTAGAATCCTCTGGCCAGAAATTCGCCGAATGGCCGAAGCCGAAATCGTACGATTACGAGACACTAACCCTGATACGCATGTGGTGCTGGAAGCCGCCGTTTTGTTCGAAGCGGGATGGGAAGACGCAGTGGACGAAATTTGGGTCGCTGTTGTCGATGTAGAAACAGCCGTATCTCGCGCCATGGAGCGCGATAGTGCCAACGAAGCGGCAATACGCAAGCGCATTGATTCCCAACTTTCCAATGACGAACGGCGCCGACGTGCCGATATCGTCATCGACAACAATCGCGATGAGGCAGCATTACGAATACGATTGGAGGCAGAATGGCACCGGGTGATCACGAACAAGGCCGGTGTATAAATTCGATGGGAGACGCGATTGAGGAATTTGCCAACTTCGTGACCAAAACGGATTTCGATCAGATTCCGGAAAAGGCGCGAGCGACAGCGAAGACATTTATTCTCGATAGCCTGGGAGTGGGCCTGATAGGATCTGCCGGTCCATGGGCGGCAGAATTGGTCAAAACGCAGACCTTATGGGGCAGTGGCGACGATTCGAGAGTTTGGGCTCAAGAAACCCGCCTACCCGCCCCAGCAGCGGCCATGTGCAACGCCTATCAGATGCACAACAGCGAGTTCGACTGCGTGCATGAGGGCGCTGTCGTCCACGCCCTGAGCGTCGTCCTCCCCTGCGCCCTAGCTGAAGCTGATAGGCAGGGCACCGTGGAAGGCCGCAGCGTGACTGGAGCCGAGCTCATAACAGCGGTCATTCTAGGCGTTGATATGGCCTGTAATCTCGGTCTGGCCGCCACATCCGGATTACGGTTTTTCCGCCCCGGGACCGCCGGGTTATTCGGCGGGGTCAGTGCAATTGCAAAATTGCGCAGGTTTGATTCCGAAACTTTGGTGCGCGCATATTCCATTGCCTATGCGCAGCTCTGCGGCACTATGCAGCCCCACAGCGAAGGGTCATTATTGCTGGGCATGCAAATGGGGTTTAGCGCACGCAACGCCGTGGTCTCATGCGATATGGCGCAGGCAGGGCTAGCCGGCTTGAAAAATATCTTAGAGGGACCCTTCGGTTACTTTTCAGTCATAGAATCAGGCGGCGATTTGACCGAGATCATCGCGCAAATGGGAACTCTGTGGCGCATCACAGAAATGGCACATAAGCCACACCCATCGGGACGCGCCACCCATGGCGTCATAGATGCTGCCCTGAAACTTCGCGCCGACCACAATTTTAGCCCTGCGGCTATTGAGTCCATAACCTTGTCAATCCCACCGCTGACGCATCATTTAGTCGCACGACCGGTGCATAATGCCATGGAGATCAATTACGCCCGGCTTTGCTCGCCCTACGTAGTCGCAGTGGCGTCGATGAACGGCGAAATACGAATCAAAGATTTCCATACCAAGGCCTTACGCAACCCGGATATCCTCGATTTAGCCCACCGCGTAACAATTGAACGTACCGACCACCCCGACCCGAATGCACTAACGCCAGTAGAGGTCACCGTCGCCATAACTGACGGACGGGTATTGCGCCAACGCATTGATGTTGTCCTTGGCAATCCCGAAAACCCTCTGACGCGCGAGGCACATTTAGATAAATTTCGCGACAATGTCGCAGGCGCTACAATCCCACTCTCGAATGGTCAAACTGAGGCCTTAATTCAACAAGTCGATGACTTAGAATTTATCTGTGACATTCGAGAGTTAATCGACAACCTCACTCTGCCACCGCAATAAACCATTTATTACGCAGTTGGAGAGAAGGCTCAAAGGTAACAGGTTGGTCGAGAAACGATTCATCTCCACCAATGAACTGTTGCAGGGCTCATACCGTCCAGGGCATCTAATCCTGAAATCTGGGTTCAAGCCAAACCACATTTTCGGTGCTTAGCGTGGCGGTCCTCCTCTCAAAATTGCGGTGCGAGAATCGCCTAAATACCACGACGTCGCAACGGACCTCATAGCCATTTTCACATCGCCCTATGACGCCACCAAACATCGGCGCGGCACGGTCTAGGTTCATGGCCTCCACTACATCACCAAAATCATGAATGTGGAGGATTATTTAAACATCATCGATAACTTGTTCAACAGCGGACACAGCGTCCAAGCGATCTTCATGACAATTCGCAATCTGTCCTAACGCAATACACCCGCAATAAAAGTAACGACAGTTTATTGCACACAAGGCAAACGCGAGGTCGAAATCACCCCGGATTTATATGTGTGAAAAATCGAAAATTGACTGGTGTTACCTCACGAATTTCAGAGCTTCAACGAACAGAAAATTAAGCCGAATAAACCCTTCGCGTTAACAACACCGAAGGTTTCACCATCTGACATTGCCCCCGAAAGATCCAGCGACTAGGCTGTCTCTACAATAATTTTTGGAGAATTTTCTGTGGCCGCAGGCAACGGATTGAAATTAGGCGTAACCTTACCGCTGACGGATATCGGCGGCGCTCCAGAGACAGTACGGCGCTTTGCCAGGGAGGCCGAAGCACTGGGGTATAATTATCTGGGAGCGCCCGAACACGTGATAGGCGTCAACGTTGCCAGCCGTCCGGACTGGGATACGGGCCGCAATTCATCAGTAGATATGTTTCACGACCCTTTTGTCTTGTTCGGCTTTCTATCTGGCTGCACTACGCGGATCAGGTTTTCCACCCAGGTCATGATCCTGCCGCAACGACAAACCGCACTTGTCGCAAAACAAGCCGCCAGCCTCGACGTGCTTTCCGGCGGACGATTTCGTTTTGGCGTAGGCATAGGCTGGAACTCAGTCGAATATGACGCCCTGAACGAAGATTTCACCAATCGCGGAATACGCTCGGAAGAACAGGTCGAAGTGATGCAGGCGCTTTGGGCCAACCCGCATGTTAAGTTTAAAGGCCGTTGGCATGATATCGACGACGCGGGGATTAATCCGTTACCGCTCAAACGCGCTATCCCGCTCTGGTTCGGCGGTCATAAGGACGTTACGCTAAAACGTATCGCCAAATGGGGCGCGGGCTGGATTATGTTGGCCCATCCCCTCGGCCCCAAAGCTAACGCCGAATTCGCTAAGCTGAAGCGCTACACAGAAGAGGCTAGGCGTGACCCTGACGAGATTGGCATAGAGGTCTGGGTGTCCACGGGCGAAGGCCGTCCCGATGATTGGAAAAGAACCGCCGAATCCTGGGCCGAATCCGGCGTGACACACATTACAGTCAACAATGTATACAGTCGCAATCACAACAAACGGATTTCCGACAAATCTTTTGACGGACATTTACGTGCGATGGAAGCCTATTGGCGTGCCGTCGGCGACCTTGCCGGAGAAAATTAGAAAGGAAGACGCATGAATGACCTGACCTTTGGATGGTTCCTTCCCACGAGCGGCGACACGACGTGTCTCGCCAATAACGATGAACGCATTCCACAAAGCCCGGAATTATTCGACGACGTGGTCAAGGCGGTTGACAATGGCGGCTACAAATATCTGCTAATGCCCGTAAACGCGACCTGCTGGGAGGCCACGGTTGTCGCGTCGTATTATGTTGCGCAGACCAAAAATGTTGCGCCCCTGGTCGCCCTGCGATCCGGTTATTGCAACCCGACGTTATCAGCCAAAATGTACGCGACCCTCGACCAGATGTCCGGGGGGCGACTCTGCATCAATCTGATTGCTGGGATTAGTGACGATGACACCCTAGCCGACGGTATTGCCGACACCAAACAGGTTCGTTACGAGAAGATGGACGAAGAAGTGTCAATCATGAAACGCCTATGGACGTCCGACAAGCCCATAGGATTCGAAGGTAAGCATTATCGGGTCAACCAGGTGATTGAACCCAAGCCATTGCAGCAGCCTCACCCGCCGTTCTTTCTGGGCGGCGGATCAGAACAGGCAATGGATATTTCAGCGAAACATTCCAGCGTGCATTTGTTCTGGGGCGACAAACCAGACGTGATTGCCACAAAAATTAAGGACATGCGCGGACGCGCAGCCAAACATGGTCGGGGGCATGTTTTACAATTTGGCATGCGGTTACAGATCATTTGCGCTGACACCGAGATCGAAGCTTGGGACGAAGCCCATCGTTTGATCGCCGGTGCTACACAATTCAATTTGATCAACAACAAAGATGGCAAGGCAGCGGTCGACGGCATTCGCCGCACCTCAGAGGCTAATCAACGGGTATGGAAATTGCTGGAAGAGTCCGGGGACGACATGAAAATTCACCCGCATCTCTGGACCGGAATTTCAATGGTGCGCGCCGGCGCCGGTATCGCCGTCGTTGGAACGCCCAAGCAAATCGCCGCGACTCTGGATGAGTTCGTGGAGGCCGGTTGCACCAGTTTCTGCCTATCGGGATACCCGCACGCCAAAGCCGCCCGAATGTTTTCCCAAAAAGTCCTGCCGTTGTTTAAGAGCCGCTTGTCCGATAGCCTTCCAACAGCGGCTTAAGGCATCGAGGAGTAGGTTATCATGCAAGCAGACTATATCGTCGTCGGCGCGGGATCTGCCGGTTGCGCCGTTGCATGCCGTCTGGTGGAAAGCGGCGCCCGCGTCACGCTGCTGGAAGCAGGACCGAAGGACACTAATCCGCGCATCCATATTCCCGCCGCCTTGCGCCCTTTGCTGAACCATCCCGTGTTGAACTGGAACTATTCTGCCGAACCGGTGGAAAGCGCGGGCGGTCGGCGTATCGGATTGCCGCGCGGTCGTGTGCTGGGGGGGTCCAGCTCCATCAATGCTATGTTGTATGTGCGCGGCAACCCGGCGGATTACGACGGCTGGGCGCAAATGGGCTGCCGAGGGTGGTCCTATGACGAAATATTGCCCTACTTCAAACAATCAGAAACCTACAAACAAGTCGGGAACACGGAAATCCGTGGTGGCGGCGGACCGTTGAAGGTTGAAGATTATCGCACCATCCTGCCAATAACGCATCGGTTCGTCGAAGCCGCGCAGCAGGCGGGTTTCGCTTACACCCCGGACTATAATGGTGAGCGGCAGGAAGGCGTCGGTTATTCCCAAATGACGCGGCGGGGCCGGTTTCGTGGCTCTACGGCACAGACCTACCTACGTGCGGTGAAAGGCGACCCAAACCTCGACATCATCACTGGCGCCTTAGGGGGGCGGCTGTTGTTTGACGGCGCGAAATGCGTCGGCATGACCTACCGACAAGACGGGCAGGACAAGGAAGTTCGCGCAACAAAGGAAGTCATCCTCTGCGGTGGCACGTATAACTCGCCACATTTACTACAAATTTCCGGCATTGGAGCGGGCGCACATCTCAAAGACATCGGCGTTGAGGTCCGCCATGAACTCCCCGGCGTCGGCGCAAACTTGGCGGACCATTTTGGCGCCAAGATAAAACATCGCGTACGCGGCGAAATGACGATGAACCAACTGTCGCGCTTTCCTTACGTTGTGCCGGAAATCGCCAAATACGCCCTGTTCGGAAATGGCGCCCTCACCTTCGGTGTCACCAGCGCCATTGTGTTTTGTCGCAGTCGGGAGGGGCTCGCCAGTCCAGACCTACAGCTTTCCTTTACTCCGGCAACACCCAAGGACGAATCTCAGGGCGCGTTGGAAAAGGAACCCGGCGCCACCGTCACCGCCATTCCAGTTCGCGCGGAAAGCCGAGGCACCGTGATGGCAAAAAGCGCTGACCCGTATGTATACCCTGCCGTCACGCCAAGCTATCTCTCCGATGAAAACGACGTCAATGTCTTGTATTCCGGCGTTCAGATCGTGCGCCGTATATTTGATTCGCCCGCGTTGAAAGACGTCAGCATGGGCGAATTCGCTCCCGGATCAGATTTACAATCTCGTGACGAAATCCGCCAATACACGCGTGAAACCGGTGGCACTATTCACCACCCTGTCGGCACCTGCAAAATGGGTGAAGACCCTGCCTCCGTCGTTGACTCGCGCCTCCGCGTTCACGGGGTTCCTGGCCTGCGCGTGATCGACGCTTCTATAATGCCAACCTTGACGACCGGCAACACCAACGCGCCCGCCATCATGATCGGTGAAAAAGGTGCCGCCATGATTTTAGAGGACAACGCCGCCTAGCGTCCTTAGGCAGGTAACACCACTGGCCGTTTTTCAACTCCCTACACCTGTCATACATGTGCGGCAGTCTGAGGAAGAATATACCACCGGGTTTCGCGGCCAGAATCTACGAATTGTGACGGACAGCGCAGTTCCCCCGCAGTACTATGCTAGATAGCGTTCACGAACACGACATGGAGTTCGTGAACGCCTCCAAACTGCTGCGGATTTCCTTCGATTGCTCGATAATCGCGTCAGTTACTCTTCCCCATAATGCACCCGGCGATAAGCGCGGGACGGAATTTTATCGTCGGTGTGAATATCCCATAGGGTCGCGATATTCGCATTGTTGTGCTCGTCGAACAGTTTGGGGAACGCCCCCATCCGGGTCACCGTCTCGCTGCGCATCCCAAACCCAGTCGCAACGCCAGCCAAGTCCCCACGACCGTGGATCGCCGGTCCAGCGTCAAGGCCGTGCGCTCGGAATTTGTGGAACTCCGCGCCGTAACCGCCATCGTTCATGATGTTGATCAGCAGCTTAATGCCTTGTCTCCGGATGGTTTCCAATTCCTGCACATGCATCAACAAGCTGCCGTCGCCTTCAATCAATGCGACCTTGCCATCGCCACGCGCCGCCGCAATTCCAATGGCAGCGGGCAGCCCCGACCCGATGGCACCAAAGTCGTTCACCACATGGTATTTATCTGCCGCGCGACCCGTCATATGGGTCAAGGCGATAGAGAAATAATGCCCACCGCCGACAACAATATCCCAGTCCTTTGGAATCACCTGGTCAAGCTCCAGGATCATCTTACGAGGGTCGACCGTATCTGGCTGCACCGGATACACTTTACTATCGGGGCTATCACCTGAAATCTGCGCCGCCATGTCGCCTACGCGGAAGCCACTGCGCGACACGCCGCGTTCCTCCATACGGTTTGCGATGGCGTCCGCCGCCGCCCTGGCGTCCGCGCGTATGTGCATATCCGCCGTGCGCAACCCTTGCCATAAACCACGGGGATTGATATCAATTTGGACAACCTGTGCACCTGGATACAAATACCCGCCTTCGGTCGTGTAATGTCCAAGACCCGCACCGACGCCGATCACCAAGTCTGATTCCGCAAACCGTTCGCGCGCAAAATCACTGGCGAAAGCCCCAGCGATATCCATGGCGTAAGGATTACCGTCGAACAGCCCTTTGCCAAACAGCGAGGTCGCTAACAACGCCCCCGATTTTTCTGCCAACGCTGCCAAAGACTCGCGTGCGCCGGAATGCAACGCGCCACGCCCGCCAATAATAATCGGTTTTTCGGCTTCCGCGATCATGTCGATCAGTCGGTCCACAAGTGCCGGATCAGGCACGGGACGCTGCGCCGTTGGCACAATATCAGCCGACGGATTGTAGTCAGCCATGTAGGGGTATTCCTGTGTCTGCAAATCCATTGGAATACTCAACACCACGGGGCGGCGTTCCACCTGTGCGACTTGGAAAGCCTCGCGCACATTGTCCAACAGCCGGTCGACCGAACGTACAGCGATGTAATGCGCGCCCGTCGCCAGGGTTAGCGGCGCCATGTCAATCTGTTGCAAATACCAGGCGGACCCCATCGGCGCATCGCCTGCGAACACGACCATCGGCACATTTCCCCGCGCCGCCATGGTCAACGCCGTCATGATCTGGGTGAAGCCCGGCCCGCAAGTTGTGGACGCGACGCCAACCTTACCGGTCGCGCGCGCGTAACCGTCCGCCATCGCGCAGGCGCAGTGTTCGTGCCGAGCGTGGACCAGGTTGGCACCGTACTTGTCGCCCATTTTAGCCGCCCAATACATATTGGCGTCACCCATCAGCGTGAAGACGAATTCCACCCCTTCGGCCTTAAACGCCAGGGCGAGCATGTCAGAAACCTGAAGTTTTTCCATTGTTAGTGTCCTTTTTTGCCGACAAGACCCATGAGCCCGGCAAGCATTGATTTAAAAGCCTTCCATAAAAGACTAAAGGCGTTTAATTCCGCGGCAGGTACCAGTTGCGGTTTTGGCGCGTCCGTCACAGACGCGTTTTCATCGGTTCCGAGGCCGCCTGACCCACACGCCTGATGCGTAACCAGGTTGGTCAGGTTTGTCGAAAATTCACCCAGCAACGCCCGTGCAACATGGACGCCTCCTGAATTGGCGAAGGCTTCCAGTGGACCCGTCACATTAAATTCACCCTGAATAGAAAGGTTCGTCTCCACGACGCCGGTAACGGCGAGTTTACCGGACGCTAAAGCGCGCGACGCGCCGCGTTGATCAATACCACGCCCTTCGACCGTGCAGGTCATCGTCGCATCGTCAAATTTCAACGCCGCCTCGCCGCGAAATATCGCAACGGTCGGCCCAAATTTAACCTTGATCGAACCGCTCCAAGAACCACCTTCGGATTCAGGTGACAATTCCGCGCCAGGAATGCAAGACGCGACAACTGCCGGGTCCCGCAGCAAGGGCCACACGACATCAGGAGATGACGGTATGATGGTTTCTTCACTAATCGAAATCATAACTTCAACAGGTCCCGTAAAATTTACAGGCGACCGCGTGCGGCACCCTTCATTCTATATTTCAAAAGGCGTTCACACCGGATTATTCTCTGTGACTTATTTCTAAAACGGCGTGTCGCCCGCGATGGTGATACGATGCATCCGCCGGCGTTCCGAGTAGTCGGCGATGGCATGATGTTGAACCGAGCGGTTGTCCCACAAGGTGATTGTTCCCGGTTTCCAATTGACGCGGCAGGTGAACTCCGGCCGGATGGCATGTTCGCGCAGGAAGTCCAGAATTGGCTCAGCTTCGGCGTCGTTAAACCCTTCAAGGGTTTGCACGTGATTTCCAAGATAAAGCGCCATCCGTCCAGTTTCCGGATGGGTGCGGTACAGCGGGTGCGCTGATTCCGTCTGCAAATTCCCCGCATCCCTAACTTTTGCCGCCATTTTTAAATTTCCCTGATAGCGATCTTTGCGGCGCGAGCCTCCAGAGCGTCGGAACTTATCGCCAACACACCACGTCTTTACATCCGCCAGCATTGTCTTCATGCCGTCCGACAACGCGTCATAGGCGTCATGCATATTTGCGAAGAGTGTATCGCCGCCAGTGCTCGGGCTTTCTTTGGCGTACAGCATTGTAGCTTTGGCGGGTTGTGGATTGAACATCTGATCCGTGTGCCATGTCGACCCAAACGTATATTTGTCGCCGGGCTCTTTAATGATTTCCAAAATTTCCGGGTGATTATCCATCCCGTTCATGTAGGGATGAAAATGAATGCCACCCAAGCGCATCGCAAAATCGACTTGCTGGTCCGGCGTAATATCCTGATCGCGCAGTACAACGACCTGATGGCGGAGCCACGCATTGTAAAATTCATCGTAAACTTCATCATTGAGCTTGGCGAGATCAACCCCGAAAATTTCAGCGCCCATCGTACCGGCGATTGGTCTCACCTGGATATGCTTGTATTCAACCGATTCCAACGTTGCCGTCCCATTCATCTATCAGTCCCTCACGTGGCGCATAAAGTTATTTTGAACGATAATTGTCCGAATAATATCTACGGCGTCAGGGTCATGAAGAAAAGAACGATCTTGGCGTCGCGCCAGCTAGGCGTTATTTTCTAGCAATTCGATCCAGTTGCCATCGGGGTCTTCAATCATCGAAATTCGAACGCCCGGACGCACGTCTTTCGGTTCAACCGCCACCGTATAACCGGCTGACCGGCATTTTTCAGTCATGGCGATCAAATCTTTCACCGTAATCGTCCAGTAACGAATGCCGGAAGCGCCACGCGGTCCGCCGCCATTGTCCGCTTTTACAGGAATATCATTATGCGCCACGATTTTCACCAAGGTCGATCCGCACATCAAGCGATGCATGACCCCACCGCCCGTCGCCGGGGTGTCCGCGACGTGTTCCAAGCCCAACGTTTCGCAATAAAATTTCATCGCAGCTTCGCCATCACGCACGACAATACCGATATCGATGGAATCCTTACCCAGTTCTATACCCATAATTTGTTTTCCTATTTTGAATTATTCACCGCCATTGCGCACCGAAGGTAACCCGAAGGTCAAGCGTGTTATAGTGACGTCGTTTATGAACACTTCAAGAGGAACACCATGAGCAACCCCGCCTTTGAATTCGATCACATTCATATCATCAGCAAGGCGCCGAAAAAATCTGCCGCGTGGTACGTGGAAATGTTCGGCGCCACGATCACCGCCGAAACCGAAGCACGGCGGGCGCCGCAAATATTTCTAGAACTCGGAGGGTCCAACATCATCATTCGCGGCCAACGGCCCGGTGAAGCGCCGAGCACGGCCAAACCCGTTCAGCAATATGACGACTATTCCAGTCACGCTGAATGGGGAACCGATCATTTCGGTTATCTGTACAGCGGCGATCTCCGCGCCTTCTGTAAGGAGCTTCAAGCCAAAGGGGTAACCTTCCCCGTCGCCTTGAAGGAAGGCGTGAACGGTGCTCTGTTATGTTATATCGCAGCACCGGACGGAGTCAGCATCGAGTTGATGCAGCGGAGCTGAGGAGCCTATCAATAGTGCGGTGGCGGCGGTTCTTGTGTTTCGCCGCTCTCCATCGAATCTTCGGCCGCCTGTAATTTGTTTTTCAGAAATTCCAGTTTTCCGGTCAGCTTTTCGATAGCGGCCCACTGTTGAATAGTGACTTCATTCAATTCCTGTATGACGCTATCTTGATGCGTAATATGGATTTCTAGATCGTCGAGCCGTTGTTGCAGGTCGGGTATCTCGGCCATGACATTAATCCGGTAGCATAAAACGTTGGGCCTGTTCATCATAATCGCCGTAGCCCAAATCTTCACGCAATTCCGCAGAAGGCAACGCGCCAGCAGATTCGGCATGACCGGCCTTCAATGCAGCAAGCCCCGCCTTGATCGCCCCCACCACCGGCGAAATCATGCCCGTGGGATACGTGCCGATCTTGAATCCCAATTCGGCGGCTTCCGTTTGGGTTGGCGTGGCGCGCGGGGCACCGGGCGACAGCACCGCGAAGGATGGCTTACCCGCGGCGGCGTCAACAGCGCGGCGAATTTCTGCATCGTCCGCAGGCGAATCCAGGAACAGGATATCGGCGCCCTCCTCCACATACATCTCAATCCGCGCCACCGCTTCGTCGATGCCTAATGTTGGCCGACAGTCAGTGCGCGCCAAAACCATAATGCCAGAGTCTTTTGCGGCCTCAACAGCGGCGCGGATCTTCATGCGGGCGACCTCAAACGGCAAGGTTGGTTTCCCCGCAGCCGTCAACGCACGTGGGCTGACCTTATCTTCAATCAAAACCGCCGCTGCCCCAGCGCGACCATAAGCCCGAACGGTTCGCTGGACATTCATGGCGTTGCCATACCCGTGGTCGCCATCGGCAAGAATCAGCAAATCCGATGCGGCGGCATGCGCTTGATTGAAGGAATCCATCATCTCCGCAAACGAAATCAGGTCGAGGTCCGGCCCCCCCAACCGGCTGGCCGCGACGCAGGAGCCGGATAGAAAGGCCGATTTGAATCCGGCCCGCGCCGTCAGTTTGGAAGATAGCCCATCCCAAATGGCGGGCATGACCACAAAGTCAGGTTTTGCGAGCAGGGAGCGGAGCTGTTCAGGGGCTGTCATGATACATCCTTTAATATGATAAACTCAGGAATCATTTGCGGGCCATTTTACTCCCGCCAGAGTTTCGTAATGTTCTATAATTTGCGTGGAATCTTCCGCCGCAGATCCTTTGTTTAAAGCGAAGGACCACGCTTGACGCGCGCCGCTGCCAACGAACATCGTCACGCCTTGCGCCTCAGCCTCCTCCAGGCACAACCGGATATCCTTGAACATCAATCCGGTGCCGAAACCACCGTCAAATTTGCGGGTCAAAACGGAATTGGGAAACTTGGTCTCCGTCGCCGTATTTCGGCCACTGCTGGCGTTGAAAACATCGATCATCAATTTTGGGTCCAGCCCGGCCTTAATGCCCAGCGTGACCGCTTCTGACGTCACCGCCAGCGCCGTGCCCGATAGCAAATTATTCAGCAACTTCATCATCTGGCCCATACCGATTTTGTCGCCGACGTAAAATACGTTCTTGCCAATTTTCTCCAACATCGGACGGTGGTGACCAAAATCGTTATGCGGCCCGGACACCATGACCGCCAAACTACCCGAAATCGCGCCGATGACGCCGCCGCTGACCGGCGCGTCCAACGCGAGTATGCCCGCGCCCTTCAAACCTTCCGCCACGGGAACCGACGTCTGCGGACCCGTGGTCGACAGGTCGATATAAGTCTTCACCATGGAGCCTTTGGCAATGCCGTCTTCACCCAACGCGACACTTTCAACAATAGCCGGTGTCGGTAAGCACACCAAAATTGTTTCAACCTGATCCGCCAAATCTTTGGGCGACGACGCCGTGGTGGCGCCTTTCGCAGCACAGGCGTCCACGGCGGTCTTGTTGGGGTCGTAAACCCGCACCGCATAACCAGCCTCCAACAAATTGGAGACCATCGGACCTCCCATATTGCCAACGCCAATAAACCCGATTTCCGTCGCCATCTTGAATCCCGCTTTCCTGTAAAATTTATCGACCTCATGCTAAAATCAAAACAGATGGTGCCCATCTGTTTTGATCAGTTGCCCCACCAGATCAATAGATTGGTGAGCTGATTCACAAAATGCTTGGGTACCAAGCGTTTTGATCAGACCACTAAGCCGACACGTTCCCTTAACGCTACCTTAATAGGCGGGAAACGGAAGGCCAAGGTCCAGATCACGTTAGATTTCGCGCAAGACTTGTTCATCCAGTTTTCTCGTGGAATGAATAGCGCGAAATCACTTACGTTGGAGCATTTTACCGTGACCATAAAAATAATAGGCGCCGGATTTGGCCGGACCGCTACAAAATCCCTCAAAGCGGCGCTGGAGCAGCTGGGCTTTGGTCCTTGCTATCACATGATCGAACTGCACCAGAACTCGGAACGGCTAAGTTACTGGCAAGAAGCGGCGGCGACCGGGGGAACTGACTGGAATGCATTATTCGAAGGTTATAACGCCTGCGTCGATTGGCCCGCCGCACATTATTGGCGGGAACTGGCAGAATTTTACCCAGACGCGAAAATCTTGCTGTCGGTGCGTTCGGCGGAATCCTGGGTAAAAAGCATCCAATCCACCATATTTAAAAGCTTGCGAACCTATCCTGACATGCAACCAGGCATTCACCGGGACCGGAGCGTGATGAATTATGAAATCATCGCCAAACGAACCTTTTATGAGAGATTGGATGATACAGACTACCTGATTGCCGCCTTCAACAATCACACCGCCGAAGTCCAACGGAGCATCGCGCCGGAGCGACTGTTAACCTATGACGGGGCGCAAGGCTGGGAACCGCTGTCTAAATTTCTGGATGTTGCGATCCCGGATGAACCTTATCCCTTCACGAACACCACCGCCGATTTCCAAAAACGTGCCCAAGAACGGGCTCAGGAATTGACTGGAACTACCGGATCAATAAACTAACCTCTAAACAAATGTTCATGACAGGAGCCGCCTATGGCCTCGAACACAGGGCAATCAGGCCCAGATAATGAATGGCTCGCCAGGCTTAAAGAGCCAATTTTGGAGCCAGACCTCGCCATCATTGATCCACATCACCATTTATGGCTACGGAATGGTTACACTTACTTGATGCCTGAATTGGCCGACGACCTGGCCAGCGGCCACAACATCGTTGGCACGGTCTTCGCCGAATGCCATTCCATGTACAAACAAGACGGACCCGAGGCGGAACGCTCACTGGGCGAAACCGCGTTTGTCACCGGTCAGGCGGCGATGAGCGAAAGTGGCGGCTTTGGATCAGCACAAGCCTGCGCCGTCATGTTCGGCAATATCGACATGACCCTGGGCGCTGGCGTCGAGCCTTTATTGGAACGTCATATCACGGCGTCCGGGGGACGTTTTCGAGGCGTGCGTTATTCCAGCGGTTGGGACGCGGATGAGCGTATTCGCAACGTTGCGCCAAACGCTAACATGCTCGCCGACAACAATGTCCGTGACGCGGCCGCTGTGTTGAATCGCCTGAATCTATCACTCGACAGTTGGGTCTATCACACACAACTGGACGAGGTTGGCGCAATGGCCGACGCTTATCCGGACCTAACCATTATCCTCAACCATGTCGGCAGCCCTATACTGGGCGGTCCGTACCGGGGGAAATCCAAAGAAGTATTTGAAGATTGGCGCGTCCGCATTCAACGCGTTGCGGAACGTCCGAATGTCGTTGTCAAACTCGGCGCGCTGCCCATCCGCATGGGGGATTTCGACGGTGACCGAAGCTTGCCGCCCGGTTCGGAGGAAGTAGCGAACGTCTGGCGACCCTGGATTGAAACCTGTATCGACGCCTTCGGCCCTTCGCGCGCCATGTTTGAATCCAATTTCCCCGTTCACAAACGTTGGGTCAGCTATCAGGTTAGCTGGAACGCCTTTAAACGCTTGGCAGAGAACGCCACGGATGAAGAAAAGAAAGATATGTTCGCTGGCGCCGCGATGCGCGCCTACCGAATGGAAAATGTAATCCGCTAACCGCAATTCCAAACGAAGTCTGGAGACACCTTTAAAATGACACATTCGAAAACAACGTTGAACGGCGACTTTGGCATCCAATTGAATAACATCACGTGTGATGATCTGGCGGATCCGGACTTTCAATCCAAGGCCTACGAACTATGGGCGTCTCATGGCGGCTTGCTTGTTGTCAGAGGTAAAGACCTGTCCGAACTTTCTCCGGAGGCACTTGTCGCGTGGTCGAATGTTTTTGGGGCCGTTGAAAAGGAAAATTTGGCTGCGAGGGAAGACAAAATGGTCAAGGGATTTCCGATCCTGCGAATAGGGAACATCAAAGACGAGACCGGCAAGCGTTTGGCATCATTTGCAAAATCGGTGCAGCTCGAGAGCGACGACGATGTCCAATACAATCCGGAAACCCGCAAGCCTGTCTGGCATACGGATTCGACCTTTCGAAAATTTCCGCCCATTGGGTCAGTTTTTCATTGCAAAACCGCGCCACCTGAAGGTTCGGAGACATTATTTGCCGACACCCGCAGCGCCTATGCGGACCTGGATAAGGCGTCGAAACAGAAACTCGAGCCGCTCGAGGCCGTCTGCTCGCTAGCGCATCATGATAAGAAAATCAGCCTGTATTCCCCAGATTTTCCGGTTCTGACCCCGGAACAGCGTGCGGCAAACCCGCCGAACCGGGTGCCGGTCGTCTTGAAACACCCAGTTACGGGCTCTCTGGCCTTATATGGTTTGAACAGCTCGACCTGCGCGTTGCTCCCTAAAGGTCAAAATTTGTCCGGTGAACAGATGGATGTTTGCGATTTGGAGGGCATTGAGGATGACAGCGTTCTCATCTGGCGCGACTTACTGCCTTACGTCACTGGCCCTAAATATACAGTGCGGTGGCGCTGGCAGGCAGGTGATGTGGTGGTCTGGGACAATCGTTGCACCATCCATTCCGCGACGGGATATGATTCCGAGCGCTATAGCCGCGAAATGTGGCGGCTAACCCTGTTGGACAGAACTGAAACCAAGGCGGTCGCATAGTAATATTTTAACAGCCCAAACCTTGCTTCTGGCACTCTTATAGCGAGCAACGCTTCTCCCGACAGCTGGTCCATATATGTTACGGGCTTGTAACCGTTCACGCCCCAGCTATCTCCAACTTTCTGCCCATTGGGCCCGTTCTGGTTGGCATGTTTCTCGGGTGGCGACCCCATCGCGCATCGGTCTGCCTGGCGCTTGGTGTATTCTTATTGGTGCATTTCACCATCAGCGCCATCACCGGATGGCCGCCAGCCAATGACGCCTTTGGCCAAGTATTTTATCCCGCCGTTACCTTTCTCCTACCGGTCAATTTTATCATACTGACGTTTCTTGCGGATCAAGATTTTTTTCACGCCGGGGCTTATTGCGCATGTTCATCATTTTGGCGCGAACTGGAGCTATTTACTGGCTCACTTTATCCAATGGACCGGCAATTGGACACACCTACCACAGCCAACGTTAATCGTATTCACAATTTCGTTCGCCGCATTGATAGAGCGTTTATTTGTAACCACGTCAGCAGAACTTATCTGCGCCCTAACGGCCAACGCCGGAACCCGTCATTTCATCGCCAACCGTTTTGTCGTCGACGCATTTCTGACTGTCGCCGTGGTGACTTTGACCCTGGACGTTATCAAGGACGCCTATCAAACCTCATTCTTTAATAAGCTAACCCGAATCCCAGAGCGGCGCGCTTATGAGCGCCATGAAATAGTTCGAAAATTGATACGCTATCTCCATCTCTGATATAGATCACTGCAAAAAATTCAACGATCCGCACGGCCATGACACTCGCAATCAAGAGCAGAAAATACTGGCGACATGGTTGGCGCAGGCCAGCGGCGGCGGGACAGCCTATCGCTACGGTGGCGAAGAATTTACGATCCTTATACTCGGCCATGACATTGAACCCGCCTATGTTTACCTAGAAGAAAGCAGGCAACAGTTCGCGCAATCAACATTTCATATTCACGGCAGTGTGGGCCCTAAAAAGAAACCAAAAACAAGGCCGCTGGGATACGGCGCTCCGGTTTGTCGGTGACTATTCCAATTGGATTCGCCGAACCCCAAGAGCGCGGCGACAAACCCTCAACAATAATGATGACGACTGACAAGGCCCTGTACAGAGCAAAAAATGGCGGCAACAAAGTCTCTAAATATGGCTTATCGCACGGCCTGATGTATCCCCTGCGCCACCGTTTGGGCGTCGACCAATGCGTGAACAACCTGCCCGCCATATTGGGAACGGGTCGCACCAATGGCATACAAACCGTTTTGATCCGTCTGCATATCGGCGCCCACGATCAAACCTCCGTAATCATCGCGCTTAGTCGTTTCTGGGGCGAGCGTGGTTTGCGGTGCTAGCCCAACAAACGGGAAGATGCCGTCAATCGCCATCGTTTCTTCGGCGTCCAACGACTGATCATACAACCGAACGGCGTCGACCCCATCGTCCCCGATAATTTCTCGAACATCCGTATGCACGCGCAGGCGTACATTATTCTGACCCGTAACCTTGCCGACGAAACTCTGCCGCGCCCGCGGCGCCTGCCCCCGTAGAAGAATCGTGACATTTGCGCAGACTTCCGCCAGATGTAGCGCCTCTTGAAAGGCGGCATCCCCCCCGCCCACTACCACTACATCCTTGTCCCGATAAAGGCCGCCATCGCAGAACGCGCATTGGGAAACGCCTCGCCCCATCAACGCCGCCTCCCCTGCCACATCCAGATGGCGCAACTGCGCACCTGTCGCCAGGATGACCCGCGGAACTATCACTTCCTCGTCACCAGACACGCGCCAATAATCACCGGCTGCAGTCAATTTGGCGACCGATCCCATTTGATAATCGACAGCCGCCTCCAGGGCTGCCCCCAGCATCGCGGTGACCAAATCGGCGCCAGCTTCGCCGTTATGGTTTGGGGGGCCATCTAGCGTACCGACGTTCGTGATCAATCCACCCAACATACCATCATCAAAAAGCGCCGTCTTCAAGCCAAGGCGCGCCACTTCTGTCGCGGCTGCAAGGCCCGCAACACCCGCGCCAATAACAGCAATCTGATGGGTAAATTCAATTTTAGACAAAGTTCAGCTCCGCAAATTTCGTATGGCCCTGGTGACCGACAGGACGCCACCGCCCCAAAGCGGCAGGTAGGTCATCTTGACCCCGGCGCCGCCAGTGATGATCGGGTGAATGTCCTCCGAACTGCGCGCAACCGGACGGTTTCTAGTGAAATCGGCGACCTTGGGCATCGAGACGCTGTCCGCGTTAAACAGGAAGTCTTGAACCCGCGCCAAATCCCATCCTCGATTTCGAATTCTTTCCGCCAGTTCCGGCGGCAACAGGAAAAACTGTTCCCCCGGTTCACGGTGGCGCCCGGCACTTGCGAGCGCGCCGCCTGTCGTGAGCGCGGCGGCCATGGCAGTTAGAACCGTTTCCGGCGTATCCGCATCATCGACCGGCAAGACCTCCACCGTTCCCGAAACCGCCAACACCGTCACCGCACTTTCGTCGGCGTTGAAGCCACGGCGCACCGCCAGAGACGGCGCCAACGCATCGACCCCTTCCGCGAAACAGAAAGTATATTTGCCCGGCTGTCCCATGGTCGCCATATCACCAACCAGCGCACGCGCGCCGCCAATATTGCGCATGACCAACGCGATGGCGCGTCCCATCGTCGCATTGGCGCGGTTGCCTGGCCCTAACATATTCGTGCCAGAATTCATGCCTAGATCTTGCGCCAGCGGGCCATGCACGACCGTCGCAATGGCGGGCGTACCGGTTGTCGTTAGAACCCCCAACAGATTAAGTTTCGGCTCCAAACAGGCCTCGGCGGCTGTTAGCACGGCGGGCAATTCCGCCGGTCGACATCCAGCCAGCACGCAATTATACGCCACCGCCGCCGCCGTAAGATTACCAAACAACGGCGGAATCATGCCATAGGATTGCGCCGGATCGGCGACCCCTTCCAGCATAGCCTCCAGCCGTTGATGCGTCGGCAAGACCATAGGCAAGCCATCATCTAGTTCGTGTTCCGCTAACACCGCCTGCGCCTCTTCCCACAGCACAGACTCTGAAAATAACGGGCGCCCGTCTTTATCTTCCATAACTATCAGCGGCTCGGCAGCCGTTCCGAGCACACCTCGGTAAAGCCAAACGTGGGAATAAATGCTGAGTGTTTACCGGGGCCACCGGCCACAAAAATTTGTATGTCATCCGGGGACCGACCCATATGGAAATGATCATTCACAATGACTTGATCGCGCTCTGCGAAATTACTTAGGTTTTCTTCGGAAACACGGGAGATATGAACCGCCGAAGCTTCATATAATTTTTCCTGCATATCCACGATGCTCCACCCGTCACGGAACAACGTCGCCGCGTGTTCCGGACCCAAGGCGATGAGATACGGCGCTGTACCATAAAGATTGTTTGACCCGATTTGCGCAACCGTGCCCGCAATCGTCGTCAAAAGGCCTTCACCTGTCGTGCTGCCGTGGTCATTGATGTTATGCGGCGCTTCGCATGGCAGGGCGGTGACAACATTATCACTCACCTTAAACCCTTGCCGGGCATGGTACGGCTCCCAGGGGCTTTCCTCTTCATTTTCACCAAAACAAAACGCGTATTTAGCGGGTGAACCCTGGGTGGATCGATCCATAACACCAGGCTTAGCGCCGCCAACGTTCAACAACGTTAATTGCAGGGCGCGGCCAATCGTGGCGTTGGATCGATGCCCCTGACCAAAACAATTGCTACCGCAATTGATATCAAGGTCGAGCCGGATGGGTCCGTTCAACATCAACATGGGCGCACAAGGGTGCGTCGTCGCCAAGGTGCCGTGTAAATTATATTCAGGTTTCAGCACCGCACGTACAGCGGACACGACCACCGGAAAATATTCCGGACGACAACCCGCCATAACCGCATTCGCGGCGATACTCGACAGCGTCGGTAAAACGCGCCGCGGCGACATGGGAAGAAAGGGTTCGTTGTCGCCACGACAAATTTCAACGAAGCGCGCAACTTTTTCTTCTGTTGGCGCAACAAGCGGAAATCCATCACTCCAGCCTTGTTCCAAGGCGTAGTCGTTCCATTCGTCGGAATCGAGCTCATCGAACTCAATCACTTCGCTGTCTTCTGCGTCTGACATTATTCCCCTCGCCTTAATCGTAAAACTACGCAATCGCCCTCACAATCGTCATTGTAGGGACAATTACAGGGGCGACTGGAAACAAGTCTAAACACCGTTAAACGCTAACGGAGTCCTTCAAATTAGAAAATGCAGTACTGATACGGTCCGCCAGTTCCGCCTCGTTCAACCCCCCAACGGGATGCTTCACGATGAGCAATTTAGGCGACGCTTTCCGCGCCTTAGCCTGCGCCTGGACAAGCGGCAGAAAGGTTTCAGTGATAACAATATAGGTTTCAACGCCGCGATTTTCGAGTTCGATACTGTCATGGAAACTCCACGACGAGCACGACCCTCAATCAGCAAGTGCTAGTATAGCACCCTTGTAATTCGCCGCGAGCTTATCGATCAATTCAGGCGGCGCGGGTTTCGCGGCGCTGTCCTTATACAAATAATCGATGTTATCCGTCGACCTAAACACGCCCATTTGTTTACGCACGCCATCCAATAGTTCTTGAGCGTTGGGTTTTGAATTTGAAACGATCGCAATGGGGTCCTTCGCCCAATCGACTGAAAGTGTCTTTTCCACATCGCCTGGGCCGCCAGACTCATTCTGTAGGCCAAACGATGGATTAACGATCCGCATTATAATCCTCCTTCTCAACACCTCTTGTTATACTAAAGCACTGTGACACAGTCAGAAGCGCTGTTAAAGTTCAGATATCAGGCTTGTCGAGGCGACCGAAGTAACGCAACGCCAACAACAACCGCTGGAATGGCACAGACGAAGAATCCAATCCGATAACTATCCGTCTGACTGAGAATCAATGAGTAGACCAATGGCATCAAAAGTGCCCCGAGTTGCCCGAAAGACAACATCCCACCAGTCACCGATGCCGCTGCCCCTTTGGGTGCCAAGCGGACTGCTTCGGCCAGTAATACGCCGTGCCAGGAAAACACCGTAGCAGTCACGCCAGATGCAACACCGCCTATCATGAGTATGGGCCAGTCTGATTCAAAAAATCCGGTCGCAGCCACCGTCACCGCCATAGCAAAAGACAGTGTAACCATCAAGGAACGCGGCGAAAAATAGGAACTGCTCAGCCATCCCCAAAGGATGCGGCCCGGCACAGCCACTGCCGTTGCTACGGAAAACAATACTCCTGCTGCCGCCAGGCTGTGACCCAGATGCACTAAATAGACAACAAAATACGTCGTAAACATCGCTTGCAGTCCATTAAAGGCGAAACAGGCAATAGATAAATTACGCATTTCCGGTTCGCCAATAGCCAAACCAATCGTACCTTTAAAGTCTGACAGCCTAAATTTTCGTGTCATATCTTTGTCGCTGTCGAATTCTTTGTGCAACGGTTCCAACATCACAGCGAACACCGTGCAGGCCCCGGCAACAAGCAATAAGGCTCCACGCCACCCTATCCATTCGGTGAAAAAGGGGCCGAGCAAGCCCGCAAGCAACATGCCTGAAGGGACAGCCGTCTGTTTAATCGAGAACACCAGCGGCATGTATTTAGCAGACGAATATCTACCCAACAGATGTGAGCTTGCCGGGGTCGACAACGCCGCACCGCCCGCAATGATCGCGGAGAGCCCAAACATAATCAGCGATCCGTGCGCCGCCATCGCTATGCCCGCTGACAGCGAAACCAAAGCAAACTGACTAAGCCGCAACGCTCCATAACGCAGGATAAAACTGCCGCAACCGGTTTGCACAACCAACGCCGCCGCCGATGTCAGGCTGACATAAACGCCCAGTAAGGCGGGGTCAATTTGCAAGTCCAGAAATACCGCCGGCGCAATAATAGCGGGCAAAACCTTACCCAACGCGATGAATGTTTGCTGCACAAACATGGACCCAAGGGCCAGCAGAAGCCAATTCACAATCTTGTTTCCCTCGTGGTGCAACCGGAACGAATGGGAACCATCCGTATCGATCAGTTACCCCACTAGAACATTATGTTGATGGGTTAAATCACGAAAGGCTTGGAAACCAAGCATTTCGATCTGACCACAATGGCCTGTGGACGATTAGGCTGGTAAACTACGGGCGGCGCAGAATTCGGGAAAGTACTAATTTTTGCATGTTTGCATAGCGTTACTTGCATGGCGCTGAGTTAGGTTTCTAGCCACAATGCGCACACTAAGAACAAGTTTGGGATTAGAAAAATGTTGGATCACTCCGAGAAAAAAATAACCGGGCCAGTCATTCGCCTCAATAGTGCTGACAATGTCGTCGTCGCGCGAACCAACGTTTCCGCGGGAACGTCGCTGGATGGTTACAACATCGTATCCCGGGACAAGGCACCCGCCGGATACAAGCTCGCCATTCGCGATATTGAAGAAGGCGAACCCATCCTTAAATACAACACCATCATCGGGTTCGCCTCCGAATTCGTCCCGGCCGGTGCCATGGTCCACAATCACAACATTTCGTTTCAGGAATTCGACCGCGATTACGCCTATTGCCGCGATTACAAACCGCTGACGCTTTTGCCCGCATTGGACCGTGCGACCTTTGAAGGATATATGCGCGCCGATGGCCGCGCCGGGACGCGCAACTATATCGCCATCGTCTCCACGGTGAATTGTTCCGCAACCGTCGTGCATGAAATCGCGAGCTACTTCACGCGGGAACGGATGGCGGACTACCCCAATGTGGATGGCGTCGCCGCCTTTGCTCACGCCTTGGGTTGCGGCATGGAAATGACCGGAGAGCCGATGGACTTATTGCAGCGGACTCTGGCCGGCTATATCAACCACCCTAATGTTGGCGCAGCACTGGTCATCGGCCTGGGCTGTGAACGATGTCAGGTCGGCGGACTGTTTAGCGCTCAGAAACTTACCGAAAGCCCGACCTTGCGCACCATGGTGATGCAGGAAAGCGGCGGCACGCGTAAATCCATCGAAGAAGGAATCTCGGCGGTCAAGGAAATGCTGGTCGACGCCAATAAATGTACACGCGAAACCGTATCCGCCAGCCATATCAAGGTTGGCTTGCAATGCGGTGGGTCCGATGGGTTTTCATCGATCAGCGCCAACCCCGCACTGGGCGCTGCGGTAGATTTATTGGCCAAGCATGGCGGCACGGGCATTCTATCCGAAACGCCAGAAATTTATGGCGTCGAACACACATTAACCGCCCGCGCCGCGACGCCGGAAATTGGTAAAAAATTAATTGAACGCATTCGCTGGTGGAAAGACGACTACGCGGTGGGCCGGGACGTCCAAATTAACGGCAAGGTCAGCCCCGGCAACCAGGTCGGCGGCCTCGCTAATATCCTGGAAAAATCCCTGGGGTCCTCGATGAAAGGCGGTACCGGCCCCCTGATGGCGGTGTATAACTATGCCGACCCGGTCACCAGCAGCGGATTCGTCTTTATGGATACACCGGGATTCGACCCCGTCTCCGCTACGGGTCAAATCGCGGGTGGCGCCAATCTGGTCGCCTTCACCAGCGGTCGCGGGTCATGCTTTGGCGCCAAACCAACGCCGTCCATCAAGCTTGCCACCAACACACCAATGTTCCATCATTTGGAAGAAGACATGGACATCAATTGTGGAGACATCATCGACGGGGACGCGACCGTAGAGGAAGTCGGGCAACGAATCTTCGACTACTTCCTGCACATCGCATCCGGCGGGGAAAGTAAAAGCGAAGCGTTGGGGTTAGGTCGACACGAATTCGTACCTTGGCAAATCGGCATCGTTGGATAAGCGTAAACCAAGTTCACTCCGACGCGTCGATTTCCTGTCCTAGCAAAATATAGCTGAACGACTTGCCATGCCCATCCAAGTTGAGCGACCCGTTAACGCCACCTTCCAACGCGTTGGTGAAGACAAAATTTAGCCCGTGCAGGTGGTCCAGCGTGTAGCGTTTCACGGAACCTTCTAATAGCCGCCCAAACGCCTGCGCCGCCCAGTCTTCCGTGCATTGCGCCTTCATGGCCGGATAATGCTTAGGATCATACGCCCACACCGAAATGCTAGAAATGTTGCCTTTGTCCCCGGCCCGCGCATGGGCGATTTCGCGCAACGTTACCTTACTCATGTGGTCAACATCTGAAATTTGGTCGGCACATTTTCACGCGCTATATAGGTCGATTCCGTATGGACCGATGCCTGAATTTGACCGCGAAAACCACCCCCGCCCGCCGGGCCACAACACAACAGCGATTCAACTTCCCACAACAGCATTTCCGCACTTTCCTGGTTTTCAGTCCTCATGCCGACATGCAGCCGCACATCTTCGCTGTCCGGTCCAACCCCGGCTTTTGCTGTCGCCAGCAAAGATTGAACGCCGATCAAATCGCAGCGAATTTTCTCCTGCAGTCCGTGTATTTCCCGCATCCGTGTTTCAACGACTTGCGCCGCCAGACGCGCCCGGCTCGACGCCCCGGGGCCTGCATACGAGACGCCACCTTCGGCCAACACGCCACCGTCAAAGGCTAGCGTCACCTTTAACAACTCCGGCCACTCGCGACCAGTCGCTTCGGCAATGCGAACTCGGTTCGGCGCTTCTTGATCAATATGGGTATGCGAAAAATCCGCCGTCACGTCTGGGGTAAGATACCGTTCCGGGTCGTGCACTTCGTAGAGCATCTGTTCTTTAACCGTGCGTGTATCCACCAGACCGCCCGCGCTGTCCAACTTCGTAATGACTGCCGACCCGTCGCTTTCAACTTCGGCGATGGGATAACCGCAATGCACAAGATCCAGCACGTCCTTGCGCCCCGGATCGGCAAAATATCCCCCGGTAATCTGCATTCCGCATTCCATCAAGTGACCCACCAGCGTTCCCGCGCCCATCCGCGACCAATCGTCACTTTCCCAACCATAATGATGGCGTAACGGCGCCAGAAACAACGAGGGATCAGCGCAACGCCCGGTGATAATAACATCGGCGCCCGCGGCCAACGCAGGCAATAACGCATCTGCGCCAATATAGGCGTTCGCGCCCACCACGGGTTTTCTGACGTCCTTCACGACGCCGTTAATTTCTGGAATTTCGGTGTTGGGCCCAATGAGATTGGAAACGTCATCGCCTTCGATAAATGCGACTTTCAAGCCTTCGATGCCCAGCGAACGCGCCACCGCGACCGTCCGTTCCGCCGCCATTGAAGGGTTGGCGACGCCCATGTTTGTTATAATTTTCACACCATGCTTGACCGCCAGCGGCAACACCGCGCGCATTCGAATTTCAAGCTGCTTGTTATAACCTTTGGCCGGGTCAGCCATGCGGTCCCGATGACCGAACGCCAGCGTCCGCTCCCCGACACATTCGAAGATTATGTAGTCGAGATTACCTTCCTCGATCAGTTTGAGCGCCGGGTCCAATCGATCTGAGGAAAACCCCGCGCCTGTTCCAATTCGCACTGTCATTCTAAAATTCTCCTCCCCCACTTTATCGTATCCATGTTATACATCTCTCGTTATTTAACGAGGATCGAATTTCCTTTTCGCCGTTCACGAATTTGGATAGCGTCGGATGTAGCAAATAATTTTAATGAATTCGGGCGTTCCAATGACCCTACAGACTTCCACCATCGCCGTAGATTACGAACGCGACGGTTTCGTCTCTCCCTTCGACATCGTGAGCGAAGGTGAGGCGAAAGAACTTCGCGCGGACCTTGAATCCGCTGAGACCGAATTCGCAGACCACAGTGAAAAGCTATCCATCGTGCGAAGCTACCCCGCACGCTTGCTGCCCTCCTTCGATAAATTAATCCGCCACCCCAATCTCATCGATGCTGTTTCCCGTATACTAGGGCCCAATATGTTAGTGTGGGGCAGCGGACTGTTCATCAAAGAAGCGAACACGCCACATTACGTCTCCTGGCACCAGGATTTAAATTACTGGGGCCTCGACGACATCGACAAGGTCACCGCCTGGGTCGCCCTGTCACCCGCCACAACCGAAAGCGGTTGCATGCGCTTCATTCCCGGCAGCCAGAAACAACGCGGCGTCTCTCATGTGGATACGTTCTCCGACGACAACCTGCTGTCACGCGGCCAGGAACTTGCCGTTGAGGTCGATGAATCGGAAGCAGTCAATATTGTGTTACAATCTGGCCAGGCCTCACTGCATCACGGACATCTCTTTCACGCCTCCGGACCAAACACCACAAACGACCGGCGCATCGGTGTTTCGATTCGCTATATCAAGCCGTCTATGAAACAGGAAACCGGTGACCGTTCGCTGGTAGCACATGTCAGCGGGGAAGATAATTTCAATCATTTCACGGTGGCGTCACCGCCGACCGACAGGCTTCTTGAATCGGACTTCGCCCTCTGTCGGGATGACCAGGAAATTAAACGCCGCGTCCTTTACGCGGGCGCTAAAAGCGAAAAAGGCCAACGTTATCGGTAAGCAATTTAGCTAAGTGAAAGAAGGCTAATGTCTGAAGAACCTGTAGACGTACTGATTATCGGCGCTGGCGCCTCTGGTGCCGCCATGTCCTGGAGCCTTGCGGACACACGCATGCATATTGTGTGTCTTGAACAGGGCGGGTTGATGAACCCCCTGACCTACCCTAGCACCAGCCGTGACTGGGAAACCCGCGCCCAAGGCGAGTTCGCTATTAACCCCAATCAACGCAATTTGCCTACCGACTACCCCATCAACGAAGACGAGTCTCCCATCAAGATCGCCAACTTTAATGGCGTTGGTGGGGGCACTGTGTTGTATGCGGGTCACTATCCCCGCTTTCATCCGTCCGATTTCAAGGTAAAGAGCCTGGATGGAATCGCCGAAGACTGGCCCATCAGCTATGACGACTTGGCGCCGTTTTACGGAGAAAACGACCGCATGACCGGTGTAGCAGGGCTAGCGGGCGACCCGGCCTACCCCCAAGACAACGCCCACAGATTGCCGCCGCTGCCATTGGGCAAGTCAGGGCAAATCTTGGCCAAGGGATACAACAAGCTGGGCTGGCATTGGTGGCCATCGGACACCGCCATCATCACCGAAGATTATGACGGTCGGGCGAAGTGCATCAATCTTGGCGCTTGTGGGTCGGGTTGTGCACAAGGTGCCAAGGGCAGCGCCGACGTAACCTATTGGCCACATGCGTTACGCGCGGGCGTCGAACTCCGAACCCACTGCCGGGTGCGTGAAGTCACTATTGGTAAAGACGGCATGGCAACGGGTGCGGTCTATTACGATGGCAATGGCGATGAACAGGTTATCAAATCGCATATTGTGGTCATGGCCAGCAATGGCGTCGGAACGCCGCGTTTGTTGTTGAATTCAAAATCCCCGCAATTCCCTGACGGTCTTGCGAACAGCAGCGGCCTTGTCGGTAAGAACCTCATGTTCCACCCTTACGCGTCCATTCAGGGCGTATTCAACGAACTGACCGACGGTTTTGCCGGGCCACACAAAGCTATCCGGAGTCAGCAATTCTACGAAACCGACCCCTCGCGTGATTTCGTTCGCGGCTATACGATGGAAATACAGCGCGGCATGCCGCCGGTTCGCACCGCGCATACTGGCATGCGCCTTGGTCGAATTCCATGGGGTGATGACCATCACAGCGCTTTTCGCCGCCTGTACAATCACGTCACGGGCATGGTTGCGGTCTGCGAAGATTTGCCCGAAGAACATAATAGGGTCACACTCGACCCACACCTGAAAGACGGTAACGGCATTCCGGCACCGAAAATTAACTATACTCTTAGCGACAACAGCCGAAAGATGCTGGATCACGGCGTTGCGCGGGCGACCGAAATACTCGAAGCGGCGGGCGCAACAGATGTCATGTCGGAGGCTCCCATAAGTTGGGGCGGTTGGCATTTGATGGGCACTGCGCGCATGGGTCTCGATCCAGCCAAGTCCGTTGTCAATGAATGGGGGCGCAGCCACGATGTGAAAAACCTGTTCATTATTGATGGCAGCGTGTTTGTGACCAGCGCCGGGGTCAATCCCACCAGCACCATTCAAGCGCTCGCGCTCTATATCGCGGACCAGATGAAAAGCCGTCTGACCAATTTGTTCGATTGAGGATGCTAACCATGAACGACCCCGACAATCCCATCGAACGGCCGTTTACAGTGGAAGAAAAGCACGCCCTATCGCTTCTTATGGACATGGTCATTCCCCCCAGCAAGACCTACGGCGTGCCCGGCGCCGGCGACACTTTAATTTTAAACACGATTATCAACGACGCTGGGCGCCGCACGCCTCGGTTAATGGATGCGTTGGCTGCTCTGGAGGAGATGTCTCAAGAAGGCTGCGGCGTTGGCTTTGCAGAACTTCCCGTCGAACAGCGTGGCAGCATTGTTAACGCCTTTCGCGAAGCCCATCCTGGCGTTGCCAACCTCATCGCGAACCTGGCCACGCAATGCTATTATCGGGATGACCGGGTCATGATCGCATTGGACATGGAAACACGCCCGCCGCATCCTGAGGGCTACGTTGTCGAACAGGGTGACTGGTCCTTGCTGAACCCGGTGCGCAAACGCGCGGCGTTTTATCGAAAACTGGACCAACCGTCCAGCTAAGCGAGCCCTTCTTTCGCCAACAACGCATCCGGCGTCGGCAATTTTCCGCGAAAGGCGATGTAGGCGTCTTCGGGATCCATGGAGCCGCCGGAGGTATATATGAACCTTTTGAGCTTTTCAGCCGTCACGGCGTCAAAGGCGCCGCCTGCTTCCTCAAACGCCTGAAAGGCGTCCGCGTCCAACACGCCGGACCACATATACGAATAATACCCGGCGGAATATCCATCTCCAGCGAAAACATGGGCGAAATGCGGGGTTGCGTGGCGCATGACGATGGCTTCGGGCATGTTCAACCCCGCTAATACGTCCGCTTGGAACGCCATGGGGTCGATATCCGCCGCGCGATCAGGGTCCAAGGCGTGGAATTCCATATCAACCAACGCCGATGACGTGAACTCCACATTGGCGAAACCTTTGTTGAATTTTTCAGCGGCGCGCATTTTGTCCAACAGCGCCTGTGGAATCACCTCCCCGGTTTCATGGTGGACAGCGAAGCGTTGCAACACTTCCGGCGTCATAAGCCAGTGCTCGAAGAGTTGAGAGGGTAGTTCAACGAAATCGCGATTAACGGAGGTGCCTGAAATCGAGGGATACGTCACATTCGACAACATCCCATGCAGGGCGTGTCCGAATTCGTGAAACAGTGTCCGCGCATTCTCCATATCGATCAGAATTGGTTCCCCCGCGGGCGCCTTAGCAAAATTCATTACGTTCACCACGATGGGCGTCTGTCCGTCCCCCAATTTGTGCTGATCCTGGAACGAACTCATCCAGGCACCAGATCTCTTGGAGGATCTGGCGAAATAATCACCAAGGAAGACGGCGACACGCTGACCCACCGAATTCAGCGCTTCAAAGACCCGTACATCGGGATGATAGGCGGTCACGTCGTCAACCTTGCGAAACGTGACTCCAAAGAGCCGCTCGGCGGTGTAAAAGGCCGCCTCAATCATCTTCTCCAATTGAAGATACGGTTTTACTTCCGCCTCATTGAACGCGTATCTCTCAGAACGCACTTTTTCTGAATAGTGCCGCCAATCCCAAGGCTGAACCGAGTGGTTTTGGCCTTCCATCGCGACCATGTCCGCAAGTTCGACCGTTTCCTCAAGCGCGCGAGTTCGGGCTTTTCCCCACACGGTTTCCAACAGCGCACACACGTTTTCCGGCGTCTTGGCCATGGTGTTGTCGAGCTTGAAATGCGCGAAAGAATCATACCCCAGAAGCGCCGCCTTTTCCGCCCGCAACTTTACGGTCTCCGCTACGAGCGGCCGGTTGTCCCGCACGCCGGATTTTTCGCCCCGCGCGACCCAGGCGCAAAAAGCAGTTTCTCGCAGGTCTCGCCGCTCGGAAAACGTCAGGAACGGTTCGATAATCGCGCGGGACAGCGTCACCGCATGTTTGCCGACATAATTCCGTTCATCCGCCGCCGCCGCCATATTAGCGATCAACGAGTCCGGTAATCCTTTTAAGTCTTCCGCCGTTTCAAGCACCAACGCGTATCCCGCCTCATCAGCCAGAACGTTTTGCGAAAAAATAGTGCCCAGCGTTGCGAGACGTTCGTTGATCGCCTTTAACTTCGTTTGGTCTTCCGCGTCCAATTGCGCGCCCGCTCGGACGAAGGATTTCCAAGTCAACTTCAGCACACGGGCGGCTTCAGCATCAAGGTCGAGACCATCCCGCGCCTGATAAAGCGCATTGATACGCGCGAACAACGCCGGATTCATCGTGATCGCTGAATAATGCCGTGAAAATTCTGGGGACAGTTTAAGTTCCAGCGCTTGCAACGTCTCATTCGTGTTCGACCCAGTTAGGTTCCAGAATATGCCAGCCGCCCGATCTAACAGTTCGCCCGATTTTTCCAGCGCGACAATTGTGTTTTCAAAACTCGGGGTGGCATAATTGTCGGCGATTGCGTCCATTTCCACCAGGTGAGCGGGAAAGGCAGTCGCCAGTGCGGCTTCGAAATCCGCATCGGCGATTTTGTTGAATTCCGGTAAACCAAGTGGCCCCTCCCAAACAGCAATGGCGGGATTAACGCTGGAATCAAAGTCAGTAACGTTTGGCATATGCATCCTATCTGTTGAAATCTAACCGCCGCCCTGAGATGATACAGCGAACAACACTATATTAGGGGACTCCCATGCCAAAGGCGACGACCAACAATATCGAACTCGAATATAAAATTTGGGGCGATGACTCCGCGCCGCCTCTCCTGCTTATTGGCGGTTTGGGCGTTCAAATTCTGAGTTGGACGGAATTATTTGTTCAGGCACTGGTCGACCGAGGATTCCGCGTCATCGCTTATGACAACCGTGATATTGGGATGTCGACCAAGTTCGACGATTGGGGACCTGCGGATATCAAGACCGCCTTCACCCAGGCACGCGCTAAGGAAAAAGTCAAAGCGCCCTACAATTTGGAAGACATGGCCGATGATGCCGCGGGCTTGCTTGACTTCCTCTCCATTGATCAAGCGCTTGTTGTCGGGAATTCAAACGGCGGCGCCATCGCACAGACCTTTGCCATTCGCCATCCAGCGAAAACCAAAATTTTAATTTCGATGATGGCGACGTCTGGACGGCGTGGGTTGCCCCGCCCCGAAGGTGCTGTCGCCGAGTGGCTGTCCAGCCCACGCAACCCCAGTGGAACACGGGAAGCCGCCATGGACGAGGCCGTGTCGACATCGAAAATTATCGGCAGCCCCGGATTCCCGAGAGACGAATCTGCTATTCGAGAAAAGGCGGGTTTACTCTTCGACCGCAGTTTTTATCCTGCAGGCAATAGTCGCCATCTGCTGGCGAGTATTGCGTCCGCCGATAACCGCGTAGAAAGTCTCAGCGGTATTACCGCGCCGACCCTGGTCATTCACGGCCGGGCAGACCCGTTGGTGCCTTTGGCATGCGCCGAAGATGTTCAGAAAACTATCCCTGGCGCTAAAATGATAGTCATCGACGGCATGGGACATGATTTTCCAGCAGGCGCTGTTCCTGTCATCGCCAGTGGCATCAAGGATTTTGTGAGCACTTAGTGGTCTGATCGAAACCTTAGTTTTCAAGCACTTCGCTAATCAGACCACCAAGCTGTTGATCTGGTGGGGCACCTGATCGAAACTGGTAGAAACTATCCGTTTCGATTGCGGCACTAGACGTTTGCGATCCGGACCGAACATTCTTCGGTAGACCCAAAAGTCGGAATGTAGGCGGAGTGCTTGCCAGGACCGCCTGCGACCACAACCTGAATTCCTTCGGGCGATTTCGTCAGGTAAAATTTATCGTTCATCACATTCGCCGCCCGGTCGACCGCATAGTTCTTGCGCCGTTCTTCCGGAACACGAGAAATATGAATGGCTGATTCTTCGAATAGTTTTTCCTGAATATCCGGAATAGTCCAGCCATCGCGATGAATGGTTTTTGCATGTTCGGGCCCGATGACCACAACATAAGGACCATGTCCGCTGATCACATTGGCTCCAGGCTGTGAGATGGTTCCAGCTATCGTCATAAGTAAACCCTCGCCCGTTGTACTCGCGTGATCATTAATATTGTGCGGCCCTTCACTGGGGAGCGCTGTAACGATGCTGTCGCCAACCTTGAACCCCCGACGCACGTGATAGGGTTCCCACGGGCTTTCTTCTTCATTTTCACCAAAGCAAAACGCATATTTCGCAGGCGAACCTTGCGTCGCCCGGTCCATGACCCCAGGTTTCGCGCCGCCGATGTTCAACAGACTCAACTGCAGCGCCCGTCCAATCGTCGCATTCGCTTGATGGCCCTGGCCGAAACAATTACTGCCACAATTAATGCCAAGCTCGTTGCGCAGCGGGCCGTTGACGATCATCAATTGTGCGCAAGGGTGCGTCGTCGCCAGTGTGCCGTGAAGGTTATAGGCGGGGTCAAGGACCGCACGCACCGCCGCAACGACCACTGGAAAATATTCGGCCCGACATCCGGCCATCACCGCATTCGCGGCAATGCTTTGCAACGTCGGAATGACACGGCGCGGAGACATGGCCGGAAAGGGTTCGTTGTCGCCCCGGCAAGTTTCCACAAATCGTTCGACCGCGTCTTCTGTCGGCGGAATGAGCGGAAACCCATCGCTCCAGCCCTGATCAATTGCGTATTCATTCCATTGAACGGGATCGAGATCGTCGATCTCGATCACATCATGTTCTTCGTTATCTGTATTTTCTGTCATGCCTGAATGATTGCTTTCCTGCGAAGGAGCGTCAAGTGCGCCTGCCTAACCACATTGACATTGTTTAAACGAGCATGGTTTTAGGCGAACGTCTTCGAGGAGAATTCAACACGCGGTGCAAGTGGTCTGTATTGGCGAATGCATGTTGGCATTAAGCGGTGCCGGTCCAGAGGCGATGACACTGTCTTATGGGGGCGATACGTTGACCACGACCATTTATCCGGTGCAGCTCGGCATCGCTGGCAGTTGAGTCACCACTGCGACCGGTATTCCGCAGGGAAACTGAAGCAGAATGAATGCCAAGGCGCGAGCCGTTGCCTCAAACCAACTGGAACTCAGAAATTTGAACGCTTGTATCACCAGCACAAGGGGATAAGCTGTTTACTTGCCCATATCAATTTAGTGGTCGTCTCCACAACGCAGACGGTTAATATGAGGGATGAAAACATGAGTGCGCTTACTGAAGATCACGGACTACAAATTCGTCCCATCAGCAAGTATATCGGCGCTGAAGTCACAGGTGTTGATTTAACCCAACCCATCGATGAAGGAACCCGTCAAGCGTTACGCAACGCCTTAGTGGAAAACATCGCAATCGTCATTCCCGATCAGCACTTCACGCCTCAACAATTCGCGGTGGCGGCGGAATTATTTGGCGACCTCATGCCCGACCAAATTAAAAGTAATCTCGTCAAAGATTTTCCAATGGTCAGTATCCTGTCGAACCTCGAAAAGGATAGTAACGGAAAGCAAGCAAAAGTGCCCAAAAATGCTACCTGGCACACGGACCACACAAATAAAGAACTACCGCCGAATTTCACTTTTCTCTATGCCGTCGAAATGCCCGAACAAGGCGGCGGCACATCCGTTGTTAACATGAATGCTGCGTATGAGGCGTTACCTGCAGAAAAACGTGCAGAGATCGATAAGATGAAAACTGCGAATGTACGGATTAGCAGTGCGCGCCTTACCACTGCCAATCGCGATGTTTTGGCCGAGCAAGTAGAGATGGGCGACCCGCCGGTGATCCACCCGTTGGTGCGCACCCATCCGGAACGCGGCACGAAAGCAATTTGGTTTCACACCGGCAAAACCGAACATATCGAGGGCATGAATGCCCCAGAGAGCCAGGAATTCCTCGCCAACTTGTTGGAAGAATCGGTCAAGCCAGAATTTTCGTATACGCACAACTGGACTGTTGGCGATATGCTGGTCGTTGATAATCGTTCCGCCATGCATAAAGCGGGTTCGGATTATGACATGAGCCAGCACCGCATGCTCTACCGCACCATGGTGTGTGGCGACCGTCCCTACTAGTAGGGCAACTGATTAATAGTAACACCAAAATGGATGCGAAAGACGAGCGAAACATGGTGCCTATCGATCCTACTCGACCGGGGGCCCTTTCAGGTGTCCGAGTCATTGAACTGGCTGATGAAAAAGCTGAATACTGCGGATTGACGCTCGCCGGTTTAGGCGCCGATGTTATTAAGGTCGAGCCGCCGGGTGGTAGTCCCACACGCCAAATTGGGCCCTTTTACAAAGACCAGGAGGACCCCGAAGGCTCGCTTTTTTTCTGGCAGTATAACCGTGGAAAGCGATCCGTTGAGCTAGATTTAAATCAGGAAAAAGACCGCACTCATTTTACAGCCCTGTTGGAATCCGCTGATATCCTGCTTGAATCCACCCCCAAGGGGGAACTCAACGCTTTGGGTTTAGGTGCCAAGGAACTGGCCGCCCGATTCCCCTCCTTAATTGTCGCGCGCGTCACGCCATTTGGGGATCACGGCCCGTGGAGCGACTACAAATCATCCGATCTGGTGCATCTGGCGCTGGGCGGCGTCATGATGAATTGTGGCTATGACCCCACCCCCGATGGGGCCTACGACCTACCGCCTATCGCACCACAAATGTGGCACGCCTATCACATCGCGGGCGAACAGCTCTCCATGTCGATCATCTCCGCATTGATGTACCGCTACCGCACGGGCCGGGGTCAGCAACTCGACTGCGCCATCCATGAAGCCGTGTCGAAATGCACCGAAGTCGATCTGATGTCGTGGATCATGCGACGTTCGCCGGTGTTGCGCCAAACTTGTCGCCACGCGCGTGAGACAATTTCGCCGCACCCTACCATCGCGCACACCAAAGATGGGCGTTGGGTGATGGCGAGCCTTGGCACCCGGCCAGGTGACCTTACACGCCTTCATAATTTGATGGAGCGTTACGGCATTGAATCCGGATTAGACCAAGAAAGTAGCGAGAAGCCAACAGGTGGTCGATTCGTTCCCGGCACTGGGCCCGTAAAGCTAAAACGAGACCCTGGTATGGAAGCCATGCAACGTTTCGTTCGAAATTTTACCTATGAAAACGTGCCTTGGCGCGAAGCCCAGGAAATTGGGATGCTATGGGCTCCGCTGCGCAAACCACACGAAAATGCCTTGGATCCTCATTGGATCGCACGCCAAAGCTATGCGGATGTCGAACACCCCGAGCTTGGTGAATCATTTCAATACGCCACCAGCAAATGGATTGGCACAGCGACCAACTGGTCCGTGGGACGCCGCGCACCGCTGTTGAACGAAGACGCCGCAACTGTCGATACGCCGACAACAACACACGCCCCGGTAATCGACGCAAACGCAAAAATTAGCCAAACCGGCGCACCGTCGCAGCGTGGCAAACCCTTTGCCTTGGATGGTGTCCGGATATTGGATTTCACCTGGTTTCTGGCGTCCGCTGGGGGCACCCGGTTTTTGAGTGCGTTTGGTGCCGAAAGCCTTAAGGTCGAATTAAAAAGCCACCCAGACACGCGCATGGCGTCCATGGCGCCGGTTGGCGGCCGCGCGGCGCGTAACAAGGCCAAAGCACCTATTCCCGGCGTGACCGACCCAGATATGGGCGGACAGTTCAACAACAAAAATCCAGGTAAACGCGGCATTTCTCTCAACGTCCGGCACCCAAAGGGGTTGGAGATCGCACGCAAATTGGTGGCGATCTCAGACATCGTCGCCGAAGGGTTTTCACCCGGCGTTCTCGACAGTTGGGGATTAGGTTATGATGCCCTGAAAGAGATAAAACCCGACATCATTTACGTGCAGCAATCCGGCATGGGCGCGCAAGGAACCTATGGCCGCTTTCGCACCGTCGGTCCCATCGCAAATTCATTCGCTGGCCAATCCGAAATGTCGGGCTTGCCCGAACCCGCCATGCCTGCCGGATGGGGCTATTCCTATTTGGATTGGATGGGCGCGTATAGTTTCGCATTGGCCATGCTCAGCGCCTTGTTTCACCGGACCCGCACTGGCGAAGGGCAATGGATAGACGCGTCACAGACCGAGGTCGGCCTCTTCATCAACGGCACGACGATGCTCGATTGGTCGGCGAATGGACGCGTCTGGTCGCGCACCGGGAATCAGTCCCCTTACAAACAGGCGGCGCCGCATAGCGTGTATCCCTGCAAGGGCGTGGACCGCTGGATCGCCATCGCGTGTTTCACGGATGCAGAATGGCAAGGGCTGTGCAAGGTCGCACAACGGCCTGAATTGGCGTCGGACAGCAAATTCGCCACGCTTGAGGCACGGCTAGCAAACCAGGACACTCTCAATAGGCTCTTGGCCGAATGGACGCGCACTTGTGACGCCAGTCAATTGATGCACGCTCTGCAAAAGGCTGGAATCCCCGCTGGCGTTTGCCAAAACGCCGAAGACCGATGTGAAAATGACCCACAACTCGTAGCGCTGGAATGGCTGACCGAGGTGACCGGCACAAAGATTGGCAAATGGCCAGTCGCCGAAGTGCCTATCAAGATGAGCGAAAGCCCAGCCTATGTTGGTGGCCGCATCGACCGTGGTGCCCCCTGCTACGGTGAAGACAACGAATACGTCTATGGAGAGTTGCTGGGCATGACAACGAAAGAGATCGCAGAATTAGAGGCAGACGGCGTGTTTTAATGATCAACTGCTTTCAATAAAAGCTGCAGTTAGGTCGTAAACAATGCCGAATCCGTCTCGACCCCAAGGAGGGCTTGTCCGACATTCTCATAATGACTCTGTCGACCCTGCAGTTGCTGTGTAACTGAATGGATATCACGAAAGCGCCGCTCAAATGGATGGTTCTCGAAAACGGCCGTTGACCCGATCATGTGATAAATAACATCCGCGATTTCAGCGGCTTGTTGAATAGCCCAAGTCGATGCCAGCCTAATTTCAATTTTTTGATCTACGGAAAGAGTCGGTTCCTCCGACATAGATTGCCATAAATTTTCCGCCGTCATGTGTAGATACGTGCGCGCGGCGCGCCAGGCGGCTTCCGACCGGCCGATATGGGCCTGAACGACATTATTGTCGCGCAACGCTCGTTTTGACCCATAGGGTATTTTATTAGCCACTATAATGGTGGCATCGTCCAACATTCTCCGCGCAACCCCTAGCGCAAGGGAGGCAAACCCAAATGAATAGACGTTACTGGTACTGAAATTGAATAGAAGAGCGTTGTCTCTCCTATCCTCCGCCGCGTCGCGACCAAAGGTACGTCGCTCTGGTACGAATAAATCCTTTACCGAATATGTGTCGCTACCGGTTCCTTTTAATCCCATCACATTCCAGGCATCGTTCAATTGAACATCCTCACGCGGCAACAGCATCATGCGAATAACAGGCGCGCCATTTGACCCAAGGTGCCGCTCGCCGTCCGGCCCAAACACGTGGCTCTGCCCTCCGATCCAACTGGCCTGATGTCCCCCACTCGCAAAATTCCATTCGCCGGTGACGCGATACCCACCGTCGACCATATGCGCTACAGAGGGTGCCGGTGGTCCCCACGCCACGATTCCGTCCGGGGGACCGAAGAGCTCTAACGCTGTCTCTCGGTCCAAATAAGCGGCGGCCATGGCGCAAGCGCTGCATTGTGCCAGACACCATGCGGTGCTGGCGTCAGCCTTGGCGATTTCCTCAATCACTTCAGCAAAAGCGCGCAGCGACAATTCACCGCCGCCAAGAAATCTAGGCTGCAACATACGATAAAACCCGCCATCCACCAGCGCCTTGAGTACTTGAGGCGCAAGCTGGCGGGATTGTTCCGTCAGATCAGCCGCGCCCTCAATTATTGGCGCAATGGCGCGGGCTTTTAAAAGGTAATCCCGGTTAGACAGCGTCGTCAGGTCACTCATTATCTAACTCAAATAATTAATTCATATATAATCAGCCTACGAAAGCCACAGGAACCTGTCAGCCAATATTGTTTGCCGTCCCGGTCTTGTCGTCGGCGATGTCGCACGCAATGCTAGCGCTCTGTTCGCAAAATAAATATTAGGAGACACACATGGCGTTTTCAATCAAACCCCGAGGGGTGGTTCATTTTAGCCTTTCGGTTAGCAATTTAGAGGTCAGTAAAAAATTTTACACTGAAATACTAGGGCTTACCTTTGTGCGTCATTCACCAGCCTATGAGATGATGTTCCTCACCGCCGGACAGGACTTCGTCACCCTCTGTAAAAGCGAGACGCCGATCCAGCCCAACGCGAAGGGTAGAAGACGGGTGCATCATGCATTTGCGCTTGCGCCAGACACTTATGAAGACGCGAAAACTTTTCTTTTGGAAAACGGCATTGAGATAATTGATGAGGAAAACCGAGAAACGGGGACAATTCTTGGGCGACAATTCTATATTCACGATCCAGACCTAAATGTCATCGAACTCAACGATTGGACCGGAAGAGAATTTTAGTCTTGGGCGTCGGAAGAAAGATCCCGCTTGCAACACGCCGCCAGATTGGCGACAGATAGAATATTCGAAAGGCCGCGTCTTAGTGATTTAGGCGCGACGTTAGCTGTATCGAAACGCCGCAACAATCTCTAGGTTGCACCGTTTTATGAACGCCCGCTGCATGTCGTAGCTGTGCGGCTTTTCCAGGCGTTTGTGCTGAAAAAAAATTGATACGTCGATGTCACAATTAAGCCAGTATTTTCGCTTCGCCGAATTCTGACACAAGTTCAACCTGCTCATTGTAATTGGCGCGGTACCGCGCATAGCTATCCGCATGGGAGGCTTGCGCGTCTGCTTCAAACCCCGCGCGTGGCGGCGGTTCTAACTCAAAATGGCCGTGGGTATCCGCTCCACGCACCAACATGGCGGGCGCGCGGCGGCTTTGGCCCAGGTGTTTGCAACGCGCCGGAATGTAACTAACTGCGAAGCCAATACGCCGGTCATCGGAATAGTTTGCCGGCGAATGATGAACCGCAAGTGTGTGATGAAGCGAGAATTGGCCGGTCGCCAAAGGCGCAGCCTTAGCAGTGTCAAGCTCAATTGCGTCGGTGAGTTGCTGGCCGCCAGTATTCAATATTTTCGAATCGGCGTGCGCGCGATGGTCGAGCTGGCCACGTGTGTGGCTGCCTGGTACGAACTGCATGCAGCCGCTTTCCAGTGAAGCAGGCGACAGCGCGATCCAAGCCGACACATGTTCGTAGGGTCGAAGACCGAAATAGGTTGCGTCCTGATGCCAGCCAGTGATCGCTTCCGTACGCGCTTCCTTGATAAAAAAGGTCGTCATGTAAATCAAAATATTAGGCCCGATGAGGCCTTCAATTACATCGAGAAGAAACGGAAGCGAGGCCAACTCGTGCGCCCAGGGAAGCAAAGTGTGCAGCCGATAACGGTGCTTACCATCCACATCGCCCGTGGTGATGCGTCCCCCAATCTTGTCTTCAAAGTTCTCGAGCTTTGCCCGATAACTCGCGGCTTCATCCAGATCTAACAGAGGCAGCGGTGATAGAAAACCATCCCGCTGGTATTGCGCCGCCTGTTCCATGCTAAAGCTGTTCATATTCCGACTAGCCTTTTAGTCCTTCGAACAAATTAATAAGGATCCCCGACAAAGATAAACGTTGTGCCCGTAACAATCGGCGCGCTGGCACCTACGAACGATACATTGGCGTCCTTCACCTGGCGTGGTCCTGCACGGCCTGACGCTTGCAACGCGCCTTCGATGATGTGCCATAGACCGTGAATTCGTCCGGTGCCCAGGCTGCCGCCAAAGGTGTTCATTGGCAACTCGCCATCCAGTTCCATTCGACCGTCCTGGATAAAGTCTAAGGCCTCACCCTCTTTGCAAAAGCCATAGGATTCCAAACCGTAAATCACCGAGGCCGAAAAGCCGTCATAGATTTGCGCGACGTCAACGTCCTTGGGCGTAAACCCGGATCGTTCCCACGTGAGCTTGGAGGAACTGCTACCGCCTTCCATATAACTGCTCAGGCTACCGATGCGGCCCGCAACTTCAAAGTGCAAACGTTGTCCATAGCCCGCGATGTAGGCGGGCGCAGGCTTCAAATCCTTCGCCCGATCTGCCGTCGTCAGCACGATAGCCGCCGCGCCCTGCACCGGAATATCACAATCAAACAAACAGAAGGGATGAGCTACCATCCGCGACGATAAATAGTCCTCGCGGGTCAACGGTGTCCCATAGAAATACGCATCCGGGTTGTTCTGCGTGTGACGGCGTTGAGTCACCGCCAGAGTCGCCATCTTTTCGCGGTTTTGATTATTTTTTTCCAACCAGCGCGTATAGGCAACCGCCATCCCCTGACCCGGACCACCGAAGCCATAAGGCCCGGTAAATTGCGTCGCACCCGTTGCGTGTGAGCCGGGGAGATTTTGATAGGTGCCTTGCGGATTATGCATCGCCCGCCACACCACCACGTATTTGCATACGCCCGCGAGCAACGCGTTGACCGCCTGTTGCACAGCTCCCCCAATATTCACGGACCCAACCTGCATGTGCCACGAAAGATCTGGCAGTTTCAACATCGCCATCATGCAATTGACGGACACGATGGAAACGCCATCTACTTCTGCATGTCCCGTTGCCGGTAATTCCGGATAGGTCGAAAGCCCATCTATGTCCGACATTTCCAGCCCGGAATCGGCTACCGCAGCTTGAACGGCTTGCAGCGCGTGCGCGGCCAATGGCGTCTCAGCAGACCGCGTAACCTTGGAGAACCCCACACCGCTGACGGCTATTTTACATCGATTGTCCCACATGTGAACGTCCCCCTTACGCTGTAGATGTTGTTTGGGCTAACCGAAACTGCGGCAGCGTAATGTCATCATTTAACGTTTCAAAGAGGACCTCAACGCGGCGCCCGACCTTCGCTTCGGCATAAGGAACACCTAGTAAATTGCCGGGCAAAAATGCGCCGGGCGCTTTGTCCATCTCCACAATGATACTGGCGTAGGGGACAGCGCCAGCGAAGCGCTGATCGCCTGTGTGATACATGATTGTGTAGGCGTAAATCGTCCCGCCCCCCTCCACAGGTTCAAACTTTAAATCCGTGGAAATGCAATTCACGCAAGTGGCGTAGGGCGGATGTTGGAAATCTCCACAATTCTGACAGCGTTGCAACTCCAACACACCCCGCTTGGCAGCGTCCCAAAAAGGTTTCGTCCACTCATCAGGAACCGGAATGGGCCGGGTCACCTTGCTCCAGTCGCTCATACTTACAGCCTCAACTATTTAGATTGCGGTTAGACCTTACTGTGAATTGGGGACCCTAACAACGAGATCACAGACCCGCAATGAAGTCTTCGATCAATACGTTAACCCGGTTTGGGATTTCCATAGGTGGGAAATGCCCCGCTTCCTCAAGCTCGATATATAGCGAACCCGCAACCGACTCATGAATTTTTTTTTCATATTTTGGCGGGCTTCCGTGATCTTTTAGGCCGCGCAGCAATAACAGCTTCGGTTTAAGCGCAGCGATCCGGTCACGCACATCGAACGCATCAATGGTCTTGAGGTCGTGGTGTTGCGACATCGGCCCAACCTGGCGATGCTTTGCAATCAAACGCTCTCGAAAGTCCGGATCGACCAGATGCATGGCCGCGCGTTGAAAGACTATCCATTCTTCTTCGTAACTCTTTTCATCCGCTGCAGCGCGTATACGCATTTCATAGGTGTCAGGTGGCCTAATTTTAGGTTCCGCCGCAACGGTCATAATCACCAATCCACGCACCTCGTCGGGATAATCGAGCGCATATTGCAAGGCGATGGAAGCGCCTAGAGTATAGCCTACTAGCACCAAGTCATTTTTCATCCCCTGGGCACTGAGCCAACCGCGCACCCAATCCGCATAGCGCCCGACATCCGGACACGGAGCTCCATCCAAATGACCCGGCAAAGTCGGTGCGACACTACCCGGGAAATGAGTTAATTGATATTCATATGCAGCGGCGCAGCCACCTGCCCCTGGGCCATGAATAAACACCAATTGCATCATGGAGGGTTCCTTTGGCTCGTTGAAATAGGGTGCAAAACATACTTATCCCAGACATGCTGCGTGTCAAAGGTATTAGGTCCCGTCTGATCCAGCGAGCCCAAGTCCCGCGCGATTAACCTTCTCTAGGCACCTCACATAGCCCAAACCGAAATGGATCGGGTGATGGCGCAAATCGGCCTCAATAGCGTCGATGAAATTAGCCCACACATATTCTAGAATCCGCCCAGCTGGGCGCTCCCGTTGAGGGCGTGCCAGAACGGTGATTTTAGAGAGCCTGCCAATCAACAAAGCCTGTAGGGCATAGAGCGGCTGGCATTTTCAATGTTCAATATCTATCCTTCACTCATCCCGTATAACAAGGAACTTTGACTATGAACGACGCGGCCAGCCAATTCGATCCGGTGACGCTCGAGATATTATGGAGTCGCTTGATCTCCATCGCCGATGAATCCGCGGCGGCGCTGTTGCGCACCTCGTTTTCCACCATTGTAAGGGAATCGAATGATTTCGGAACTGTGTTGATGGACGCCAATGGGGACGGATTGTCGGAAAACACCGGTGGCATACCCTCATTTTCGGGCATTTTGCCGCGCACGTTGAAGCATTTCCTGGCCAGATTTCCTAAGGAAACCTGGAAGCCGGGTGATTGCGTTATCACCAATGATCCGTGGCTGGCGACCGGGCATTTACCGGACATCACCATGTCGATGCCAATATTTTATAAAGATGCCTTGGTTGGGTTTTCCGGATCGATTGCGCATTCGCCCGATATCGGCGGATCATTGTGGTCGGCGGACTGTCAGGAATTGTTTGAAGAAGGGTTGCGCATTCCCCCCATGAAGTTCCTGGAAGAAGGCAAGCCGAACGAGGGGCTGCGCGAAATAATCCTAAGCAACGTCCGTCTGCCGGACCAGGTGTTGGGTGATTTAAATGCACAGGTGACCGCGAACGAGGTGTGCGGTCGGCGCTTGATTGAATTCTTGGAAGATTCCGAATTGAACGAATTGTCAGCGCTGTCAGGCACGTTGCAACAACGCGCCGAAACCGCCATGCGCAACGCCATCGAAGAAGTTCCCGACGGGGCCTATCACGCGACCCTGGACGCCGACGGATTTGACGAAGACGAAACGCATCTGGAATGCACGGTGACCATCAAAGGGACCGACCTCGATATTAATTACGACGGCACCTCACCGCAGATTAATCGCGGCCTCAACACGGTGATGAACTACACTTACGCGTATTCCGCGTACCCAATCAAATGCGCGCTAGACCCGCAAACACCACGCAACGAAGGGTCGTATAGACCAATCACCGTATCCGCGCCGGAAGGCTGCATCTTAAACCCCCGATTCCCGGCACCCTGCAATGCGCGCCAACTGACCGGGCATTTACTGGCGGGCGTCATCTACAAAGCTTTAGCGCATGCCATTCCTGACCAGATCATCGCGGATAGCGGCAGCGCGCCGTCGATGCGTGCGGTGTTCAGCGGTCACGATCCGCGCGGCAACCGGTTTTCGCAGATATTATTCGCCAGCGGCGGCATGGGCGCGTGCCCACAAAAGGATGGCCTACCCACCACAGCGTTTCCAACGAATGCGGGCGCCGGTAGTATCGAGGCGTTCGAAAGCGTGTCGCCGTTGATCGTGTGGAAAAAGGAACTGCGGCAGGATTCCGGTGGCGCGGGTGAATTTCGCGGCGGGTTAGGCCAGGAATGCGAAATTGAAATCCGCTCGCAAGGACCGTTGCAATTATCTTTGTTGTCGGACCGGTGGCATCACCCCGCGCAAGGCGTGTTGGGCGGCAAGGAAGGCGCAACCAGCGAAATAGGCTTTAGCGACGGAACAACGCCGCACCAAAAATCCCGCACCAAAATTGATCCCGGTAAACGGCTCCATATGCGCTATGCTGGCGGTGGCGGGTATGGTGACCCGGCCAAGCGCGACAAAGATCAGGTCCGTCAAGATATCGCAGACGGATATATCAGCCCGGCGGCGGCGAAACGCGATTACGGCGTTTCCTAATCAAAACATTTCCACACCAATATATTTGAGGACAATAATGGAAAAACGAATTCGCATCGGCGTGGATGTCGGCGGCACCTTCACAGATTTTGTGCTGGTGGATGAAGACCGCGATCTGATTTACACCGGCAAGCAATTGACGACACCAGACGACCCAAGCGTCGCCATCATGGAAGGCGTAGCACGCATCTTGAAGGAAGCCGGAACGGGTGCGTCCGCCGTGCATTCCATCGTGCATGGCATGACCTTGGTGACCAACACCATTATCGAGCGCACGGGCGCCAAGGTGGGGCTGATCACGACCGAGGGCATGCGCGACACGCTCGAAATGGGTAAGGAAATTCGCTACGATCTCTACGATCTGTTCCTGGAATTACCACCCGCACTTGTCCCGCGCCGGTTGCGCCGGGTGGTGCGCGAACGTATGGCGTCCGATGGCGAAGTGCTGACGCCATTTGATGCGAACGGGTTCCGTACTGAAGTACGCGACTTGATCGAGGTGGAAAAGGTGGAGGCGATCGCCGTCTGCTTCATGCATTCCTACCGCAACCCGGATCATGAACGCCAAGCAAAGACAATATTGATCGAAGAATTCCCAGCGATCCCGTACACCATTTCATCCGAAGTGGCACCAGAAATCCGCGAGTTTGAACGCGCGAGCACGGCCTGCGCCAACGCTTATGTGCAACCGCGCATGCAGAGTTATCTGGAACGCCTGGAGGCCGAATTGCGCCGCGAAGGGGTTACCGGCGCGCTCTACGTCATGCTGTCCGGCGGCGGGATCACCACGGTCGAATCAGCGCGTGCATTTCCCATTCGCCTAATCGAATCCGGCCCAGCGGCGGGCGCTATGGCGGCGTCCTATTACAGCAGCCTCACCAATTCGGAAAACCTGATCTCCTTTGATATGGGCGGCACCACAGCGAAAATGTGCCTGATCGACGAAGGCGCACCGGATCGCAAACATGATTTTGAAGCCGGACGCGTGCGGCGCTTTCAGAAAGGCTCAGGCTTGCCGTTGAAAGTCTCGGTCGTAGACATGATCGAAATTGGCGCGGGCGGCGGTAGCCTCGCCAATGTCGACGGCATGGGATTGTTGAAAGTTGGACCGCGCAGCGCGGGATCAAACCCCGGCCCGGTCTGTTATGGATTGGGCGGTGCTGACCCCGCCGTGACCGACTCCGATTTGTATCTTGGCTACCTTAACCCGGATTATTTCCTTGGCGGGGAAATGAAGCTCGACATGGGCATTGTCGAACGCGCTATCGAGGACAAAGTCGCCAAACCTTTGGGATTAAGCGTGTTGGAAGCCGCTATTGGCATCCACAACGTCGTCAACGAAAACATGGCGGCGGCGACGCGTATGCATCTAGCAGAAAAAGGCCGAGACCCCCGCCGCTACGACATGATTGCGTTTGGCGGCGCCGGGCCCGTACATGCCGACGGGCTCGCCCGGTTGTTGAAACTGAAACGCCTGATTGTGCCGCTCGGCGCGGGCGTTACTTCAGCGCTAGGCTTTCTGGTCGCCGCTCCGGCCATCGAATATGTGCGCAGCTATGTCGCCCGGATGGAACAAATCGACTGGGCGCATCTAAACGAGATATTCGACGAAATGGAGACCGAAGCTCGCGCATTATTGGCCGATGCGGGCGCACGCGACGATGAAATTACCATCACTCGCACCTCGGCCATGCGCCATGTGGGGCAGGGTTTTGAAATCGCCTCACCGGTTCCTGGTGGAGAACTAGGGCCAGATTCGCTCGACAGCATCCGCGAGGCATTCTTCGACTCGTATCAGACGCTGTTCGAGCGTACGGTGCGCGATGTCGCGATTGAAGCCATAAGCTGGCGAATGTCAGCCAGCGCCCCGGTACCCAATATTGAATTGAGATTCAGTGGCCAGACCGAAGCAGCGGCGGCGTCCAGCAGTTCGTCGTTAAAAGGCCAGCGCCAGGTCTACTTCCCGGAAACTGGCTTTACCGACTGCAACGTCTACGATCGCTACGTTTTACGTCCCGGCGACAGTTTCCCCGGCCCCGCCGTTATCGAGGAACGCGAATCAACAACCGTTATCGGTCCCAACGCGACCATCACCGTGGACAAATTTCTGAACCTGATCTGCGAATTGCCGTAAGTGGGCGTT
>JAPKDL010000142.1 GCA_028822585.1 Alphaproteobacteria bacterium
TTAAAACGAAAGGCGGTCGAGCGCGTCAAACTGGAATGCGCCGACCGCCAATTCTAAAATACCCGAAGCTAATTATTGAACCGTATCTTTAAGGCCTTTACCGGCTTTAAATTTTGGCACCCACGATGCTTTGATATCAATTTCTTCACCTGTCCGGGGGTTACGCCCTTTCGAAGCTTTACGCAGCGACGCGCTGAACGTTCCAAAACCAACGAGGCGCACATCATCGCGAGCTTTAAGAGAGTTAGAAATTGCATCAAATACCGCATCTACGGCTTTGCTGGCATCGCCTTTCGCTAGACCAGAGATGTCCACAACCGACGCGACTAGATCATTTTTATTCACTGTGAGGTCCCCTTTCAAATTGGGATTAAATTGTTCGACGGTATTTTAACCATTCTTAAATGACAGCAGATTCTATAAAGGATTCTTAAGGTTCGTCAATGCGGAAACCCCGGAAACCCCCGCCTTTTATCACTTTAAATGAGTACCGGCCGGAAAAAAAAATTCCAGCCGGATTTACGCACTATAATTAACGTCGAGAGGTCTTAGTGGGTCGTTATTTCCCCACGAGAATTATCAGAAGAGGATGTCCCAACCGAATCGATCTCCGGATTCCATTCAATCGGTTTAAGCGGTTGGACGAGCGCTTCTTTTAACACGTCATCAACGTGAGCCGCAGGGATAATCTTCATGCCCTTTTTTACATTATCCGGAATATCGGCCAAATCTTTCTCGTTCTCCTGTGGTATCAGCACGGTTTTGATGCCACCGCGTAGCGCCGCCAGTAACTTTTCTTTTAAGCCACCAATCGGCAATATGCGCCCTCGGAGCGTTATCTCCCCCGTCATCGCGATATCTCGTCGTACCGGGATTGACGTTAAAATTGAAACAATAGAGGTAACCATTGCAACGCCAGCTGAAGGGCCATCCTTTGGAGTCGCTCCTTCAGGGACATGTACATGCATGTCCGTTTTTTCAAATAACGACGGTTTAATGCCAAACGACGGCGCTCGGCTTTTAACATAACTCTCGGCTGCTTGAACTGATTCAAGCATGACATCGCCCAATTTACCTGTCCGAATAATCTTTCCCTTACCCGGTAACATGACAGATTCAATCGTCAGCAATTCCCCGCCAACCTCAGTCCATGCAAGACCCGTGACGACGCCAATTTGATCTTTGTCTTCAACTTCACCGAATCGGAATTTTTTAACGCCTGCATATTTTTCCAAATTCTTCGGCGTCACGCGAATTTGCGTTTTGCCGTCTTTAATGATGTCCCGAAGACCTTTACGGGCGAGATTAGCTATTTCCCGTTCCAGATTACGTACGCCAGCTTCACGCGTGTAATAACGAATAACATCCCGGAGCGCATTTTCTGAAATTGACCACTCGCCTTCTTTGAGACCATGTTCCTTGATCTGCTTGGGCAGTAAATGGCGTATCGCAATTTCGGTTTTTTCGTCTTCTGTGTATCCTGGGATCCGTATGATCTCCATACGATCCATCAACGGAGGCGGCATCCGCAACGTATTCGCCGTCGTTACAAACATGACGTCAGATAAGTCGTAATCCACCTCCAGATAATGATCGTTAAAGCTACTGTTTTGTTCAGGATCTAGAACTTCTAACAATGCTGAAGACGGGTCACCGCGCCAGTCCGCGCCCAACTTGTCAATTTCATCAAGTAAAAACAGTGGATTGGATGATTTGGCTTTTTTCATACCCTGAATTATTTTACCAGGCATAGAGCCGATATAAGTCCGCCGATGTCCCCGGACTTCCGCCTCATCGCGAACACCGCCAAGCGACATTCTCACAAAATTACGACCGGTCGCCTTGGCAATCGATTGTCCCAAGGATGTCTTACCAACACCGGGAGGCCCAACCAGGCAAAGAATTGGTCCTTTGACCTTTCGCACTCGATTTTGTACGGCAAGGTATTCAACAATGCGTTCCTTAACCTTTTCCAACCCGAAATGGTCTGTATTCAGAACGTTCTGAGCCGCCACCAAATCTCGTTTGACTCGTGTCCGTTTTTTCCAGGGAATAGACAACATCCAGTCCAAATAATTTCGGACAACCGTGGATTCCGCTGACATCGGGCTCATCGCGCGCAATTTTTTCAATTCAGCCGTCGCTTTTTCCCGGGCCTCCTTAGAAAATTTGGTCGCATTTAGACGTTCTTCAAGTTCGGAGATTTCATCTTTGCCGTCTTCGCTTTCGCCAAGTTCTTTTTGAATGGCCTTCATCTGCTCGTTCAAATAATACTCGCGCTGCGTCTTTTCCATTTGACGCTTCACTCGGCCCCGAATTTTCTTCTCGACCTGCAGAACACTAATTTCCCCTTCCATGAAGGCGTAAATGCGTTCAAGTCGCTCACCGATATCCTCGATTTCCAACAGGTCCTGTTTCTCGTGAATTTTTAACGTCAGGTGCTGCGCAACTGTGTCCGCCAACTTTGCCGTGTCGTCGATTTGATTAATAGAAATAAGGACTTCGGCGGGTATTTTTTTATTTAATTTTATATATTGTTCGAACTGGGACACCACAGCTCGGCCCAACGCCTGCAGCTCACTGGAAGAACTGTCGCCTTCCTCGATAACTTCGGCGTAGGCTTCAAAGAAATCTGGGTTTTCCGCATAATGACTAATGCGCACCCGTTGCGACCCTTCGACCAAAACTTTAACGGTTCCATCCGGCAGTTTCAGGAGCTGTAAAACAGTCCCAATCGTTCCAATCGTATATATGTCCTCTTTTGCGGGATCGTCATCAGAGGCGTTTTTTTGTGTCACCAACAAGACCTGTTTGTCGTTCTTCATAACATCTTCAAGCGCCCGGACTGATTTATCTCGCCCCACGAACAACGGCACGATCATATAAGGGAACACGACAATGTCGCGCAGAGGTAAAACGGGGAATAAGGCGTCTGTAGGTGTCTGGGGCATATCTGTACCGTAAACTTTCGCCGCAACTGCGGTCTAATTGGTTTTCATTATCTCGAAGTCTCTTATCTAGGTGGCCTTCCATGACCCGCTGTTCAAGACCTTAAAATACAATATATGGCGTTTAATTATGCACTTGTTTCCATATCTTCGCGAGTGTCGGCGTAAATGTGAAGCGGTTCCGCCCGCCCCTCGACAACTTCGCTGTTGATCACAATTTCTTCAACCCCATCAAGTTCAGGCAGGTTGTACATCGATTCAAGCAATATGCTTTCCATGATAGACCGCAACCCGCGAGCGCCAGTTTTACGGACGATGGCTTTTTGCGCAATGGCCGACATCGCGTCATCAGAGAATTCCAACCGCACGTCTTCCATTTCAAATAAGCGTTGGTATTGCTTCACCAGCGCATTGCGCGGGGTCGTCAATATCTCCACCAACGCCACTTCATCCAAATCGGTCAATGTCGCCAATACAGGAAGACGACCAACAAATTCCGGAATGAGACCAAACTTCAACAAATCTTCCGGCTCGACACCCAACAACAAATCACCGATGGCGCGGTCATCAGGTCCCCGGACATCGGCACCGAAGCCAATAGAAGAGTCTTTCCCCCGCCCTGCGATGATTTTTTCCAGGCCAGAAAAAGCGCCACCACAGATAAACAGAATATTTGTTGTATCGACCTGCAAAAATTCCTGCTGTGGGTGCTTACGCCCGCCTTGCGGTGGCACGCTCGCGACGGTGCCTTCCATAATTTTCAACAGGGCTTGCTGTACACCTTCGCCAGAGACGTCGCGGGTAATGGACGGATTGTCTGATTTTCGGCTGATTTTATCAACCTCGTCAATATAGACGATTCCACGTTGGGCGCGTTCAACATTATAATCTGCGGACTGCAGCAATTTCAGGATAATGTTTTCGACGTCCTCGCCTACATATCCAGCTTCGGTCAATGTCGTCGCATCCGCCATCGTAAACGGCACATCCAAAATCCGCGCTAATGTTTGCGCCAACAACGTTTTGCCACACCCAGTCGGTCCCACCAATAGAATATTCGATTTTGCCAATTCAACGTCGTTGTTTTTACTTTCATGCGCTAAGCGCTTGTAATGATTATGCACCGCGACGGAGAGAACTTTTTTCGCATAACTTTGACCAATGACGTAATCATCAAGGGTTTTGCAAATTTCCTGCGGCGACACAACCCCGTCGCGCGCCTTGGATATGCTGGATTTATGGTCTTCCTTGATAATATCCATGCAGAGTTCAACGCATTCATCACAAATGAATACCGTGGGCCCAGCAATTAGCTTGCGAACCTCATGTTGGCTCTTTCCGCAGAAAGAACAATACAAAGTGTTTTTGGAATCGCCTGAACCCGACTTGCTCATGAACTCTAAATCCTATCGTTTTGGCAGAAATTTGCCTGCTGCCGATATTGTAACCAAACAACACTTAAATTGCATCTCTCCATCATAAAGGAAAAACCATGAACCAAAGATGAAGAATTACCTCGCGCCGTTAAATTAGCATACGAAAACTATCGTTTTCGCCTTAATCTTCAGTCGCATCAGAATCATCGTTAACTGGCGATTCTTCTTCGGGGCGTTGCGACACCACATGATCAATCAGGCCGAACGCCTTTGCATCTTCCGGAGACATAAAATTATCACGTTCCAATGCGCTTTCAATGATCGCTATATCCTGGCCTGTATGCTGGGCATAAATTTCATTAAGTCGCTGCCGAAGCTTGAGAATTTCTTTGGCGTGGATTTCAATATCCGTCGCTTGCCCCTGAAAGCCACCAGAGGGCTGATGCAACATAATACGACTATTAGGAAGGGAATATCGTTTGCCCGCAGCGCCCGCGCACATTAACAACGACCCCATTGACGCCGCCTGCCCCAAACATACAGTTGAGATGTCAGGCTTCACGTATTGCATGGTGTCGTAAATGGACAAGCCAGACGTCACCACCCCGCCTGGAGAGTTGATATAAAACGAAATGTCTTTACTGGGGTTTTCCGATTCCAGAAAGAGCAATTGGGCGCTAATAAGACTGGCAACCCCATCGTTAACCGCGCCGGTCAAAAAGATAATCCGTTCCTTTAAAAGCCGGGAGTAAATGTCGTAAGATCGCTCGCCCCGATTTGTCTGTTCGACGACCATCGGCACCAGGTTGTTCATGTAAACTTCTTGTGAATCCATCATCGCCAGGGAATTTTCCTTCATCACGGCCTCAATGTCGCAGCTATTTTACCAGATGCACATGACGCCCGCCAGTTTATGGTTACCAATAACGCTCTCGATTCACTCGCCATATGTTGTCGTTAGCAGTTTCAATTCAGGATACGTATTGACCAAATTTTTCTAAAACTCTTAATCAAACCCGTATCTTAATCCGCCTTTTTGTCCTCATCACGGTTACCGTCAGAGGCCTTATTTTCAGCATCAGGGTCTCTCATCAACTCTTCAGGTGTTACTTCCCGTTCTGTAACTGTGGCCATTTCCAGAATGAAATCAACGACTTTCTCTTCAAAAATAGGCGCACGCAACGACGCCATGGCTTGAGGGTTGCTTTGATACATTTCAAAGACCTGTTTTTCTTGCCCAGGGTATTTCTGGGCCTCTTGCACCAACGCGCGATTCACGTCTTCGGCGCTGACTTCGACGTTATTTTTGTCACCAACTTCCGTCAAAAGCAAACCGAGCTGAACGCGCCGACGGGCAATTTTTCTGTAATCTTCTTTGATTTCATCATCACTTTTCGCCGAATCGTCCTCTTCGCTTTTTGCGGATTCATCGTCTGACGACCTTTGCTCCGCCTTCGCCTGTTCATGCTGTTCCCAAATCGAATCAAACTCCGACCCCACCATGCCTTCAGGCAAGCTGAAATCATGCGCGGTTTCCAATTGATCCAGCAGGCCTCGCTTCAGGCGTTCCCGTGAAAACCCACCATATTCAGTTTCCATACGGCCCCGAATAGCGGTGCGCAGGGACTCTAAATCTTCCTGCCCCATGGTTTTCGCAAACTCGTCATCGATGACGGTATCAACCATTTCCCGAGTTTCTTTGACGTCAACGTCAAATACGGCTTCTTTGCCGGCAAGTTCCGCCGAACCATACTCTTCCGGGAATGTCACCGTGACGGCGATCTTTTCACCTACTTTAGCCCCAATCAACTGCTCTTCAAACCCTGGAATAAATTGCCCTTCGCCAAGGTGGAGATGGTGATCTTCGCCTGCGCCACCTTCAAATTCAACGCCATCGACCGAACCTTTAAAGTCAATGACGATGACATCGCCTTTGCGGGACTTCCGTTTACGCTTGACCGGCTCTGACTTGCGATATTGCTCCCCAAGCTTTTTAAGCGCCTCCTCCAGTTCATCATCACCAATTTTTGCCACCAATCGTTCAACTTCCAGTGTTGAAAAATCCATCGGCGTGATTTCCGGCATAATCTCAATCGCCATTGTGTATTCGAGATCCTTGCCTTCCTCGAAACTCGTGATTTCGATTTTTGGCTGCATGGCGGGTCGCAACGAACGTTCGCTCATCGCTTCTTGAGAGGTGTCCGAGACAGCCGCCTCAAGGATTTCGCCCATGACAGCGCCACCGTATTTTTTGCGTAACAAGGACGATGGCGCTTTACCCGAACGAAACCCTGGAATTTGAACCGTGCGCCTGAGTTCGTCCAGACGGGTATTCACCTTTTCCTCTACCTCAGCCGCGCCGATCGTAATCGTGAATTCGCGTTGAAGGCCTTCATTTTTTGTCTCTGTAACTTGCATTGAATTTCGCCCGTCTAGTCTTGGTGTCTATTAATAGGTAATCGTCGGCGTCGCCCCCATAAGCCAGATTGTAGCTCATGCAACTTGATGGTGCGGGCGAAGGGACTTGAACCCCCACGGATTTCTCCACCAGATCCTAAATCTGGCGCGTCTACCAATTCCGCCACGCCCGCACTTCAACCCAAACAAGCTGCCACATCGAAGGCGACCTTATATAAGTATCCATTGTAAGGGGGTCAAGTAAACGTGGTTCAAATATTAACGTTTACGCCTCAGAGTTTTTAATTTTTTGGCTCAAGCGCCGCTTTCATCGCGGTATGTCTGCTCGAAGACTTTCAGCGTTAACATACGAGGGCCACCGGTAAAAAGCGTACGTTTGAATTTAAAGGTGAGCGCATATTATACGTAAGGGATTCCAAACGAAGCATCGACCAGGGGAGTTACCTTGCCGGTTTCGTCCGTATTATTTTTTCGAACGTGACGAAATTTGGCACCAATCGCAACCGCCAACCGCCTCCTCTGCCAGGGCATACTGGGGAAAGCAATCCGAAAACCTAATTATATTGCCCATCACTACTGTAGCGCTAAATAATTAATAATCTACATAGGCTGTCCCAGATAACGCTGATCAGGTGTTACACTGGGTGGTGTGAG
>JAPKDL010000032.1 GCA_028822585.1 Alphaproteobacteria bacterium
GGTATATGCTGGCCATGCCGCGCAGCGCCAATGGCCGGGTGCAATGGGGTGCGATCGATATGCGTGCGCTGACAAAGCGTTTGACGAACAAGCAACGGAGCGTCGCGCAAAGATCGGTCCGGAAATGGATCGTGGAACATAAGCCTTTAATTAAATAAGGGGCTGTCTCTGGTAAATTTTTGAATTGCGACGCTATTTTTTTAAAAAAAAACTGTTGAGATCAAACGAAATCTGTACCAACATCGAATTCATGCCTTTATCAAGTAAGGTTATGTAAGATCGTTTATGTAAAAAACGGCAACGAAAAACGCTTAAATAATATAGCCAAGGGAGGCAAGCGATGTCACAAGACGAAGATAAATCAGAAGTAACAGAACAATCCGGTCAATCTCGACGTCAATTCATGGCGACGACAGGCGCTGTTGCAGGCGCTGCGGCGCTTGGTGTGTCTGGCACTGCGGAAGCGGCGCGGAAACGCCATCCGAAACGAGGCGGCACGCTGCGCTTCTCCACACGCTCCGATTCGCGTGGCCTGGATGGTCACCGTAATTATTACTACTATGTGTCACACCCCTTGGCGGCAACGTCGATGGGTATGTTTGATCTCGATTTGAAAATGAACCCTAAGCCTGGGATCGCGGTTGAGCATACTGTTTCCAAAGATATGAAGACCTACACGTTTAAGTTGCGTCAAGGTGCGACGTTCCATGATGGGTCGCCCATTGACGCTAATTCAGTAAAATGGAATTTTGATCGAATCCAAAACCCTAAGATCGGTCATTCCTTTACTCGCTCTAGTATCAAAGACGTTAATAGGGTGGAAATTGTTGATAATTCCACGATCCGTTGCCATTTGGATAACCCAAGTGGCGTTCTCATTCCCAGCTTGACGTATTACCCTGTTCAATTCATGTCGCCAAATAGCGCGGCGAATGCGGATAACCATCCGATTGGAGCCGGACCGTTTAAGTTCGTATCCTGGAAAAAATACGACAAGACGATTGTTGAGCGTAATGAGAACTGGTGGGAAACAGATGATCAAGGCAATGCCTTGCCATATCTGGACAAGATCATTGGAAGCCCCAAGAAGGAAGACCGGGTTCGGTTGACGGCCTTGCGGACTGGGGAAGTCGATTTGATCGAAAACATGGCCTACACCGATGCTGTTGGTTTCAAAAAGAAATATGGCGACAAGTTCAACACATGGGACGTCCCGCAAGTTGGCACCGGGTATCTCGGCTTCAATTTGAAAAGTGGCCCATTCTCCTACTCGAACGGTGCCAAAGGAAAAATGATGCGCCAAGCGGCGGCGCACGCCATTAACCATGAAGCGATCCACCAAGCGGTGTTCAGTGGATTGAGCGAAAAGGCCAGGGGTTTCTACAGTAAAGCCAGTCCATGGTTCATGCCAGAGTTGGAGCGTAAATATGAATACGATCCCGACAAGGCACGGTTTCTTTTGAAGAAATCTGGCGGTATGGATGAAAAATTGGTCCTGACCTCTCGCGATGCCTACGCATATATGCACCAAACCGGTGAAATTTCCCATGCGATGTTGACCGAAGCGGGTTTCAATATTTCGCATGAAATCCATCCGTATGCGGTGTTGAAATCGAAGTGGAAAAAAGGCGAATATAGCATTGATTCTACAGCAAATAGCTATCGTCCGGATCCAGACCGTTGGTTTTCTGCCAATGTTATTTCAACCTCATCCAACACCAAATTGCGTACGGGCTTTAATAACCCCAAGGCCGACAAGCTTATTATAGAAGCGAAGGCGACCTTGGAAATGTCCAAGCGTAAGGAACTTTATCAAGCGGTTGAAGAGATCGTTAATGAGGAACTTCCGATGATCTACACGCACTTTATTCCGTTAACGTGTGCGGCGACGCAAAACTTGATGGGATACGAACCTGCGTTCAATGGTCCCTACAGCACGCAAAGGGCTGGTATTCGTACAGCATATATGGCCTAGCTGGAACAATGATTGCGTGGGGCAGCGAAACGTCTTCGTTGCCCCACGCGTTTATTTTATTTTTGAGATTTTTATATTTTTTTCAGCCTATTAACCTAAGGCTGGGGAAAAGTTAGTCCGTTAGCGTCACACGAGGTAATGTCTGCTCATGTTGATCTATACGATAAACCGAATTTTACATATGATCCCGGTGCTGTTCGTTCTGACCGTTGTGGTCTTTCTTTTTATGCAAATGCTGCCTGGCGACGTAATTGATACGCTAATCGGCGACGAAGAAGCGGAAGACCCCGAAACCCGCGCCCTGTTGATGAAGGAATACGGCCTAGATCAACCGATATATGTCCAATACGGTGTTTGGATTGGCAAGGTATTCCAGGGTGATTTTGGGAAATCACTAATTACTAGGCGGCCCGTTTCGTTGGAGCTTTTTGAATCAATTCCAGCCACGGTCTACCTTGCGATTGTCGGCATTTCGTTATCGATTCTAATCGCAGTACCTCTAGGTTCTATTGCGGCGGTAAAACGAAACACGCCCACAGATTACGCGGCTCAAGTGACGTCGCTCATAGGCATATCGATTCCCGAATTCTGGTTCGCAATCATGTGTGTTTTGTTGTTTTCACTTTACCTAGGTTGGCTTCCATCTTCTGGATATATGAGTCCGTTTGAAGATTTTGGGCAAAGTATCAAATATTTAATATTGCCAGCCGCAGCTGTCGGGTTCCGACAGGCGGCCTACACCACACGTCTGACGCGATCGAGTATGCTTGACGAAATGAACAAGGAATACGTCGATACTGCGAGATCATTGGGTTTTTCCGAAAAGAAGGTGATTTACAAATATATTCTACGGAACGCCATGATCCCGACCATCACCATTAGTGGCTTGCAGCTTGCTAACTTGCTGGGGGGCACCGTGGTTTTGGAAACAATCTTCGCGTGGCCGGGCATTGGCCAAGCAATTTACCTGGCGATCATCGACCGGGATTACCCGCTCATTCAAGCAGGTATTCTGGTCTTGGGGATCATTGTGGTTGTCGTCAACCTATTGGTTGATTTGTTATACCGCGTCCTTAACCCTCGCGTCGCATTGAACTAAACGGGTGATATCATGAGCCAAATCCATTTAGACGGTGGCGGACGCAAAGTTGGTGAAATCCATGTCCCGACTTTTAACGAACATTTTCTACGCTATAAGGTAGCTTTCATTGATGCGGTGCAGGAGCTTTACAAGAGTAAAACTGCCTTCATTGGCGGTGTTATGCTCGTAAGTCTCGTCATAGTGTTGTTGGGGACGCCCTGGCTGACCGAGTACGATCCAACAAAACCGAATTATACAGCGTTTTTGAATCCGCCGAACGCGGAACATATTATGGGAACGGACCGATACGGTCGGGATATATTTTCACGCGTTCTATGGGGCGGACGCCGATTGGTAGCGATTGCTTTGGCGGCTGTTGTCTTTGGAATGGCGATTGGCATCCCTTATGGCGTATTGTCCGGCTATTATGGGGGCCTGGCAGATAGTGTATCGATGCGCGTGGTTGATGGATTGCTCGCGTTTCCAGGCATACTATTGTACCTATTAATTGTGACCCTGGCGCGTGAGTATCATCTTGAAGGTTTCTGGAACGACCTAATATTAGTTTTTGCCCTTGGGTTCGCATTCTTTCCGGAAGTTGCACGGTTGTCTCGAAGCTCCGTATTAATCGAAAAGCAAAAAGAATATGTGGAAGCGTCAAACACAGTTGGGGAGGCCAGCCTTTATATCGCCATGCGCCAAATCCTGCCCAACTGTATGTCGCCGCTGATTGTTAACGCTACGGTGCGTCTTGGCTATGTGATTTTAATTATTGCCGCTTTGTCCTTCCTGGGTCTTGGGACGCCGCCGCCGACGCCCGACTGGGGCTCCGATCTAAGTTCGGCGCGGGAACACATGGAAACACATCCGCTGTTGGCTGTCTTTCCAGGGCTGGCGATTTGCTACACAGTGCTGGCCTTTAATTTATTTGGCGATGGCCTAAGGGATATCCTCGACCCGCGCCTCTCGGACAGGTAACGAGAGTTTGTAGTTTAAATACAGGCGCAGAATATAAATCATGACTACATTGAACGCTCGCAATGGCGAGGGCGAAGAACGCCTTGAAATACAGGCGCCTACTATTGGTGATTGGTTTAAAAGTGTCCGGATGTGGTTCTCGGGTGCATTTGACGAACTCTACAAAAGCAAAACCGCCATGGCGGGCGCATGTATGTTGCTAAGCTTAATTATAGTCTTGGTATTTGCACCGGTCATATCTGGTTACGACCCAGTAAAACCGGATTATAACGCCTTCATTCAAGAACCGAGTGCAGAACATTTATTCGGCACTGACCGATTTGGTAGAGACATCTTCGCACGTGTCCTCTGGGGTGGTCGCAGGCTCGTATCCATAGCCTTTGCAGCCGTCTTTTTTGGTCTCATCCTGGGTATTCCTGCAGGCTTTATCGCTGGATATTACGGAGGATACACCGATGCAATGATAATGAGAGTGGTCGACGGTTTACTCGCATTTCCTGGTATTTTACTTTACCTCCTGCTCGTCACATTAGCGCGAGAATGGCATCTTGAAGGCATTCTAAACGACTTAATTTTGATATTTGCGCTCGGGTTCGCCTTTTCGCCAGAAGCCGCCCGACTTTCAAGGGGCGCTGTCTTGACAGAAAAGCACAAGGAATATGTCGAAGCGTCACACACCACAGGTGAAGCTGATCTTTATATTGCGTTCCGACAAATTGGACCGAACTGCGTTTCACCGCTCATTGTGGAATCAACGGTTCGACTGGGCTACGCCATTTTGATTATTGCGGCTTTATCTTTCCTAGGGTTGGGGACGCCGCCGCCAACGCCGGACTGGGGCGGAGATTTAAGTTCTGCCCGCGATTATATGGAAACCAATCCCTATGTCGCAATTTTTCCTGGACTGGCAATCTGTTATACCGTCTTGGCCTTTAATCTATTCGGTGACGGACTTCGGGATATATTAGATCCTCGCGTCGTTGAACGGTAACATAAAAAAAACGGCGCTAAAATCAGCGCCGTTTTAAATTAAACTTTTAATTAAGTATTATAGATTATGGCAGGCGACGAAATGATCCTTGCTGGTTTCAACTAGTTCCGGCATCACTTGGGAGCAGTGATCCGTCGCGATAGGGCACCGGTTACAAAGACGACAGCCAGGCGGCGGATCGATCGGCGTAGCGACCTCACCCTTCAGAGTTAGTTTTGGGGGCTCAACCATTGGGTCAGCGTCGGGAACGGCGTCGAGAAGCGCCTTGGTGTAGGGGTGTTGAGGTTTATCAAAAATGTCCGCGACATTGCCGGTTTCGACAATTTTACCGACATACATCACCGCGACGCGGTCACTAATATGCCGGATAACGCTGAGATCATGCGCAATGAAAATGTAAGTAAGGGAGAGTTTTTCCTGCAGCTCTCGAAAAAGGTTTAATACCTGGGCTTGAATGGATACGTCCAATGCGGAAACAGGCTCGTCACCAATGATCAACTCAGGATCGACAGCAAGAGCACGGGCGATCGCAATTCTCTGTCGTTGCCCACCACTGAATTCATGCGGATAGCGGTCGGCGTGTTCCTCCCCTAATCCGACGAGATTAAGTAGCTCCAATACCCGGCGACGCTTTTCCACCCAATTGGCCGCGAGTTTGTGAACTTCAAGCGGCCGACTAAGGATTTGCATAATTGTTTTGCGGGGATTAAGCGAACTGTAAGGGTCCTGGAACACCAATTGAATGGATTTTCGAGTTTGCTGCATTTTCGCACGTTTGAATTCCAGCAAATTTTCGCCTTTAAACAACACTTCACCGGCGGAGGGTTCCACAAGCCGGGTTATCAGGCGTGCGGTCGTTGATTTTCCGCAACCACTTTCGCCCACCAATCCGAGAGTTTCGCCCCGCCGGACAGCGAAATCAATACCGTCGACGGCTTTCAGGGTTCGCGTTTTTCCCGCGAGCCGGGACACCGTGTCGTTGTCCAACATGAAGTGTTTCTTAAGGTTTCGCGCTTCTAGCAAATACTCGCTCATTCAATTCACCGCATGTTCGTTTCGATAATGTCGCAACCGGGGTTACATATCGTGCAGGTGGCACGCCGCAAAATGGCCCGGCGCCACTTCTTTCATTGGAGGGTTTATGGATTTGCAAATATCCATCGCGTGGTCGCAACGAGGATGAAATTTACACCCTGTCGGTGGGTCCATCATATTACAAACAAGCCCTTTAATCGGCGTCAGGAATTTTGTTTGCTTATCCAGTCTGGGGATGGAGTTCAGCAGACCCACGGTGTACGGATGCTGCGGGTTTGCGAAAATTTCTTTTGTCGACGCTAATTCGACAAGATGGGACGCGTACATGACGCCAACGGTGTCGCACGCATGCGCGACGACGCCTAAATTATGAGTGATGAAGATGAGCGACATGTTGAAACGTTCAATCATGCTGCGGATAAGGTCGAGGATGACCGCCTGAATTGTAACGTCTAGCGCTGTCGTAGGCTCATCCGCGATCAAAAAAGTCGGGTCGCAACTAAGCGCCATCGCCAACATGACGCGCTGACGCATGCCGCCGCTAAATTCATGCACGTAGCTATCGAGACGGGATCCTGGAGAGGGGATGCCAACCAATTGGAGTAGTTCAACCACACGCTCATTCGCTTCAGCCTTGTTCATACCCATATTTGTCCGAAGGGCGTCTGAAATTTGGCTACCGACAGTGAACACAGGGTTGAGCGCGCTCATGGGTTCCTGAAAAACCATCGCGACTTCGCTGCCGCGCATCGCCCTCATTTCGGCGTCTGATTTTTTATAAATATCCTGGCCGTTAAACAGGACCCGGCCACTAACGATTTCGCCGGGAGGCGTGGGAATCAAGCGCATGATAGATCGCGCGGTTACAGATTTTCCTGAACCCGATTCTCCCACTAAACCAAATGTTTCGCCACGCTTTACGGAAAACGACATTCCATCGATTGCGGTTAAATCGCCACGTTTTAAATGAAAACGGACAGTAAGGTTGTCTATCTCAAGGACATTATCGACCATGGGGCGCTCTCTCATCCTTATGTTGCGACCACAAACATATCTGAGCTGAATCGCACTTTTGCAGGTGCGTCCGATATAGACGCAAGTTACTTATTGCTAACAGAGTTAAAGGGATGGGGGAAGGGGCAGGTGCAAAATTTGTTAAAATTTCCTAGGAATTAGTCAATTTTTCGAATTAATGTCCGGACAAAGCTTGTTTGATTGAGGGAGATATAAACTCAGCTAAATTTAGGTTGACGTCGTGGACGCTTTGCCCGTCCAAAAGAGGTTGATGAATGTTGAACCATTCGTTGTATTCGACATCCTTCAACATTTCCGTCAAAGGAGGCAAATTAACACCTCTGGAGTCATAAATTGGTAAAAATTATTCGCTGGCAGGGCCGTTGCAATTGGTGTTGAAAGTGACCGGTGATGTCTTGTTCAGGCGAACATTTTGAAAATAGACGTTGTATAAATATGGGCCAACTGGCGAATTCCATCGGGTCCCGCGTCGTTGCCACACGCGCGCAGGTTTTCCGGTTTGTAGGTGATGCCAAAAACTTTCCGGTCAATCGACGCCAATACCTCCAAGATGCGGTTGACGGTTTCAAAAAGGGAGCCCGGTGCATTGTTTAGCACAGTTTTAAGCCTCGTTCTTTGGCTTCGTCGACCGCAAGGCGGGTGAATGCAATATCTGACTCGTTGTGCAACATGACCTGCACGAGGCTTGTCCTCAATCGGTCCGCTAGATCGAGATGAGCGGCTACGTTGCGAATTGCGTCAGTTGCGGTGGTGTTGCTTATCGTCAGCGCTGGATTCCGGATCACCATAGATTCAGGAAGATCCCGAGACTCCAATAGGTAGCGCATGTATTCAACGCGTTTTAACGGTGAGTCTATTGAAACAACAAATGCTCGGATGAATACGCCCTGGAACCCTGCGCTCTTCACCAGCGGCGTTAATGTTTCAATTGGTATGGCGGCGATATCCTTGCGCTTGGGCGGTTCTGCGACGCGCACAGATAATGAAAATTTTATAGAACAAATTTTGCCTTGTTCGGCACCGACTCCGCCATAGCCGGACGGCTGGTTGTTTGCGCTTTGTTTGTGGGTGTTGAAAGTGATTTGGCCATTTTGGTGATAGTGCGTCGTTTCTTCGTGTAGGTAACAGACCATAATACCTGTAATTATCATTCCACATAAGCGGAGGGGTAGGGTTTTTTATGGCGGTTTATTGGGTGCGGACGAACGGACACCGGTTTTTAATTCTTCAGGGATATCATCAAAAAAGTGCGATACAGGCACGTCCAGGACATGACTTAGTTCATGCAGACGGCTGGCGCCGACACGATTGGCGTCGTGTCCATATTTCTGAATTTGTTGGAATGTCAGCCTTATTTGATCTCCAAGTATGGATTGGCTTGATTGCCCATTTTAAAACGTTTTCTTACGTCCGCGAACATGAACGTCAACAGGATGGTGCGACGGTGAGGAATTTTGGGTCATAGGCAGTCCCACACTTTCAGGGTGTTTGTTGCAGAGGCCGTCCGGTTATTCCTCTCTTAACTGAGTATTTAATATTTTATTTACTTTAAAGGTAAATAATTTTTTTATTTTATGATTATTTCCAAATTCAAATTATGACCCCTTTAAAATTCAATGTCTTTGCGAAGTTCTTGAATAGTGAGTTTCATTCCTCCTTTATGTCGAGATATTTTAATGAATGAGCTGGAGGATGCATGAGCATTGTAACGGAACGGGCGCCCGATAGTGGCGTGTCCCTGGAAAGTGAAACCATTAACCTGTTGCACAAACGGGTCAGTGTTCGAAAATATACTGACGATGCCGTTTCGCCTGAAATGGTTGACGCCGTCCTGTACGCGTCGTTCCGAGCGCCGACATCGTCTAATATTCAAGCGTATAGTGTGGTTGTCGTCCGGGATCAATCTACCAAGGATGAACTAGCGGTGATAACGGGCAACCAACGTCATGTCGCGGAAACTCCCGTATTTCTGGCATTTTGCGCCGACTTAACCGGTATGGAAGGTGCGTTGAAACGCCATGGCCATAATATTGACGACAACAATATGGAAATTGGCCTAGTGTCGACGATCGACGCGACGTTGGTTGGGATGTCTGCTTATTTGGCGGCTGGTTCAGTGGGGCTTCATGGTTTGATGATAGGCGGCGTACGGAATGATACTAAAGCTGTCGCCCGCGTTCTTGGTTTGCCGCCGCGCGCGTATTGCGTGTTTGGCATGTGCCTTGGCTGGCCCGCGGAAACGCCTCAGTTAAAGCCGCGACGGGCTTTGAACCACATGGTTCATCACGAAAAATATGACGCTAAGAAATTGGAAGCCGGCTTGGACGAATATGATAAGGCGTTGGCGGACCATTATCGCAGTACTGGAAAGACGACGACGGATGCGTCGTGGACTGACGATATTGACTCAAAATTCAACGTACCGCGCCGGGATAATCTGCGGGAAGCCCTGAAGGATCTAGGGTTTAACTTCCGCTAGGCACTCCATTCCCGTCATGAGACATCCCAGTGTGAGGTGTGGACCGTGACGGGCGTGTTTTCACACGGGCGATATTTTGCCGATCTCTACTATGGCTGGATAATCGTCGGCGACTAAACCGTTCCAGGCTTCTGCGAATTGCGGCGACAGGGTAAGGGCGGCGTTCAAAGCAACTTTTGCGGCGTCGAAGTCGCCACGTGATTTCTGAATGATCCCTAATATGTTTAGAAAAGCGGCGCGCGCGAGGCTTTCAATTGTCACGTGGTGGACGAGGGGTAATCCGCCTTCAGTTTCGCCACTCTAAAATTTTAATATGCCTAATAGGTGCAAGGCGTTCACATTATGTGGCGTGTCGCGCAAAATAGCATCATAGATTTTATGTGCGGAGTCGATTTCCCCAGCGTTTTGATGCGCCAACGTGGTTTCCAATTGAATCTGCAAGGTATCGTTTGAGAAAGGTGAGGCGGAATTCAGGGGTGATCCGGCGTGACGATAATTTATAATGGGTACTTAAAGGGATGACGTGGATTTGTCTGCGTCGGAACATTAAAGTAATGCGGTTTCCCTATAGAGACCGAATTTTCGTTTTTCGTGGATGAAAGGGCTTGGACATGCGGATTGTTATAACGGGTGGCTGTGGATTTATCGGAAGGCGTTTAGCGTTGAAATTGTTGGAGCAGGGAAGCTTGCCTAACACGTCCGGGGGCGCCGACGAAATCGAGTCGCTAGTGCTCTTCGATATTGGCGAACCGACGCCACCCATTCCACCGGACCCGCGTCTCACCATTGTTACGGGCGACATTTGCAGCGCGACCGACATCCACAACCTTATCGGATCGAACACAGATGTGGTGTATCATTTCGCCGCCGTCGTCAGTTCCGGCGCGGAGGCTGATTTCGATCTCGGTATGCATGTGAATTTTGATGGCGCGCGGACGATACTGGAAACCTGCCGAAAGTTGGAGACGTCGCCACGATTCATCTTCGCCAGTTCGGTTGCTGCATTTGGCGGTGATATGCCGTCCGTCATTCAGGATGACACCGCGAAAACCCCGCAAACATCCTACGGGTCGCAAAAGGCGATGTGCGAACTCCTGGTGAATGATTACACCAGAAAAGGTTTCGTCGATGGGCGAACCTTGCGGTTGCCGACCGTCGTCGTTCGTCCGGGCAAACCAAACAAGGCGGCGTCGACCTGGGCGAGTTCGATCATTCGCGAACCCTTGCAAGGCGAGGCGGCAATTTGCCCGGTGCGGGAGGATCAGGCGATGTGGTGTTTGTCGCCGCGCCGGGTCGTTGACGCGTTTGTCCGCGCCGCTGGACTGCCGGGGGAAACAATCGGCGCCAATCGGGCGATTGGCATTACCGGCACGACGCACACGGTTCGCGAAATGCTGGACGCGTTGAACTGTGTGGCCGGAAAAGCGGTCGTCGACCGTGTGCGCTTTGAACCGGATGCCGACATTCAAGCCATCGTGTCGGGATGGCCGACCCATTTCAATCCGGTGCGCGGCGCGGCACTGGACTTCGTCCATGATTCCAGCATGGTGGAGATCATCGAAGCCTTCATTGAAGACGAACTCGACGGATCTTTTGTATCGTAGGCAGCCGAACCCTGCCCTTATTCTAAAGATTTAGCCTACTTTATATGCACCTGGAACGTTACTCAAATACATCAAGCCTTACGGAAAAAATGCAGCGAAGGGGGTAATTTCGTATGGAGTATTATGCAAAGGACGCCGCGCATATTCATTCCGAAATTCCCTCGGAACCCGCTTTGCGCGTGAATGCCCTCGAAATATTATGGATTTAAAAAGGCTTGTTAGGCAGCGCTGCCGTTGATGCCTGGATTGAGGTGTATCAAGACGGCATTGGTCCAAAAATTGGTACCCGTTTGGTTGCTCGCGCTTGGTGCGACGACGAATTCCGAAAACGACTTTTGGATGATGTGGCCGCATTGATCTTCCCGGTTTTGACGAACGCTGGCAGGAGTAAGGACCATACCATGTCGCACTCACGGATGCGCTGGAAACAGTGTTGGCGGTAGATGATCAGGTGCTCACAAACGCTAGTGAGGAGTGGCGGGACGCCTTTGAAAAGACGCCTCAAGGCAAACCTATCTTACTGAAAGGGTCATGCTTGAAGCGTGAATCGCATTTGCTAAGGCTATCGTTTCTCCGTTCTTGATAAATACCACGCAGGCACCAATGCGACGGTGGCGAGGACGGCTAGGGACAAAAAGGCGTCCTGGAAGCCCAGTGTGCTGGCTTGTGCGTAAACGACCTGTCCCAGGTAGTGCAAGGCGCCCGGCGCCTGAATTGGTTCTGCCACGCCCGCTTCGGACAGTACCCCTATGACGGCGCTCAACATTTCCTGACTGGTGTCATTGGCGGCGGTTTGACTGGCGGTCAGGGCACCGCTGTGGAAGGGCACTCGTATATCCAAGAATGCTACAACCAGGTTCAGCCATATGGCGGCGCCCAGCATCCGGATGAAGTTAATCATCCCGGACCCCTGGTTTATTTGGTCAGACTCCAGGGCTTTCAAAGCCGTCGCGTTGATGACGGGCATGGTGAATCCGAGGCCAACGCGAATATACAGGGTAAAATAAACGAACGTCCAAAAGGGCGTGTTGACGTCGGCTGCACTCAATTGGATAAAGGCGAGAATGAAGGCGATCAGGCCGCCGATCAGGATGACATGCGCGGGTAGTGAATCCGAAATACGCCCCGATATGGGGAACAGAAGCAGCAGAAATAACCCGCCCGGCATCAACAATAATCCTGCGCGCAACGGCGTATAGCCTTGGATGCTTTGCACAAATACGGGAATCAAGAATGTCGATGTCAGAAAGACGCCGCCGACGCAAAATCCTAAAATCGCCGCACTGGTAAACCGGGCGTTGCGGAACAAGGCCAGGTTCATTAAAGGGCGGGGTGTATAGAGTTCCCAAGCAATAAAGGCAGCGAGGCTAATTAACGAAAATGTAAACAGGAGGAGAATTTCGTTGGATGACCATCCTTCCCGGTTTCCGCTGCCCAACGCGAAGATTAAGCAAAACAACGAAAGACAAACTAACGAAAACCCGGCGAAATCGAAGGAAGGCAGTTTCTTTGGGCGACTACTGCTGGGCATAAAGAAAACGCCCATAATCATTGCGAGCGTGATGGTTGGAACGGTCAGAAAAAAAATGTATCGCCAATTGAATAAATCAATCACAACTCCGCCGAGCGTGGGGCCCATGGCGGGCGCAAAGACGATGCCCATGCTGAATAATCCCATCGCCGTGCCGCGCCGGTCGGGCGGAAAAACCTTGAAGGTGAGTGCCATCGCCATGGGTTGGATGATGCCCGCCGTGACGCCTTGCAGGAATCGTCCGGCCATCAGGGTTTCCGTGTTGGGCGCAATGCCGCTCGCCGCTGAGCCGCCCAGGAAAAGGGCGAGGCACACCACATAAACCGTGCGTTCGCCAAAAACCGATATCAGCCAGGCGCTGACCAACATGCCCGCCGTCATGGCGGCGAAAAATCCAGATGACAGCCATTGAGCCTGGTCACGGCCAATGCCGAACGCACCCATAATAGCGGGAAAAGCAACGTTCACAGTGGTTTGCGTCAGCACCATAGTCATCGCGCCGAGCATACAGGTGACGAAGGCGAGCCACCGATACGCGGGGCCGTACCGTTCAAAAAGATCGTCGATGCTGACAGATGACAAAAAATAATCTCGTTAATTCGAAGGACACGGGGGAAATACGGGGCGCTTGCCAACGCCGCCGTGTAATGCGTTTACTGTCACAAATTTTAACCCACACGCTTAGTGAATATATTTGCACCAGGGGATATCATGAAACATACGAGCCCGCAGTTCCGAACACTTCTTAAAAGCAAAGATTTCATCTATTTACCAGCCGTTTATTACCCCTTGGCCGGAAAGTTGATGGAAAGCATGGGATTCGACGCCGCCTACGTCGGTGGCTATGTGACCGGTGGATCGCTTGCGGTGTCCGAACCGATGGTGACTTTGACTGAACAGGCGGATGTGGCGTCGGGCGTAGCCAATGCGGTGTCGATCCCGATCATTTGCGATGCGGGCGCGGGGTTTGGCGAACCGCTGCATGTCACGCGGACCATCAGTGAATTTATACGCAGTGGCGTTGCGGGTGTGCATATTGAAGACCAGTTATACCCGAAACGGGCGCATTATCATAAATATGTGGCGCATGCGATTGAGCCCCGGGAATTTGTCGATAAGATCAAATGGGCGTGCCGGGCGCGGGAAGAATTAGACAAGGATTTCGTGGTGATCGCGCGGTCTGACACCTGCCGGTTTAACGGGTTGGACGATGCAATTTCACGGGTAAACGCGGCCGCCGATGTGGGCGCGGATATGGGGCTGGTTTTTCCCACCAGTCATGAAGAAGCGGTGCGGGCCCCCAAGGAATCGTCGATTCCGTTGGTGTATGTGATTAGCCGTGGCAATCGGGATGGCCGCCCGCTCTATACGCCCAAGCAGTTGGAGGATATGGGATACAAGGCGGGCATTGATGCGCAACTCTATATGCTGGTCAGTTTCCATTTCGCGCGCCAGGCGATGAAAGAGGTTAAGGAAACCGGGGATTTCAGCGGCCTGAACCAGGATGACTATGTTGGCCTGCGCCAGGAGATTGAGGATCTGATTGGCATGGATTCATTTTACGAGATCGAAGAAGCAACCGTTGAAGATAAGAGTTGGGGCAAGCGTTAGGATTAATTAACCCGTTCGGAAAATTTTACGGACTTTTCCCTGGGTTTAACGCTTGAGTTGGCAGCGTCCCGCTAGTCCTTTTCGCGGGAGTCGTCATCGCGGGAGGATTTGAATTCGGCCAATATCTGTTTTACAGAACGAAGGGTACTGGCTTCGCTTATGGTTATAATCAGGTCTTCTTTTATGTCGTCTCGACATCAATGGTTAGACTTTAGCGGCTGTTGTCATCGCCCGCTGTGACGCATGTCACGATGGCGTACTTTTCATTTTTGAATGAATTTCGTTTCCGCAGGACGTTAAGAAATTATGGCGTCAGGAACGATTCTATCCATCGGTGGTAATCTTCGTTGCGGGTGGAAATCTTGGTCAGGTTTGGCGATGTCGTGTTTTTGGCGATTTGGTTTTGGTCTTGTCCGTCGCGTAAGGCTTTCATCGTATCGTGGGCGGTTTTGAGCGCGGCGAGTATAGGTAGATGCATTTGCAAACAGATCCGTACGCCATGGGCTTGTAGGAATTCGATGTCCAGTTCGTCGCCAGGATGCGCCATTAATAAAGGAAGAGACACCGCGTCATGAATGGCTTTGAGTTGTTCCTTATGACGCATATTGACTAAAAATAAGGCGTCTACACCAGTTTTTTCATAGGCCTTGGCCCGATTGATGGCGTTGTTCATATCTGAGAGCCCGATAGCGCCGGTACGTGCTATAATGACCAAGCTGGGGTCCTGCCGGGCGGTAAGGGCGGCGCGCATTTTACCCACGCCCTCGTCCAAGGAAATTAAACCCTGCTTTTTCGTCCGCGGGAAAGGCGTCGGCAACGCCGTGTCTTCAATTGTTAAAGCGGATACGCCCGCGGTTTCCAGTTCCGCAACGGTGCGCATCACATTCAACGCGTTTCCAAACCCATTATCCGCGTCGATGAGAAGCGGTGTCTTTCCCGCCCGGCAAATGCGGTATGCGTGGTCCGCGAGTTCCGTCAGCGTAATTGTTACGTGGTCGGGCGCGCCCAGGACCGCCATGGACGCCACCGACCCCGCCAAAACGCTGACTTCGAACCCTAAATCCTCGGCGACGCGCGCCGACAGTGGATCAAAAACCGACGCTGGGTGCAGGCACCTGTCGCCGGTGAGGATCGAGCGAAATTGATGTCGTCGTGGGGTCCAGTTCATAAACGGCTATAAAACGTATTCCGGTTTTTCCCCTGGCGCTGGCGTGCCTTGGAAATTGCCCTTGGATAACACGGCGTCCCGGCCCCCCGCGGCTATGACCAGGGCGGCTTGAGCGGCTTGCGCTTCGGCGTTAATGGCGTTCGGGTCGATGCGCGCTGTAAGTTCACCTTGCATTTCGGCCAGAACGGCAGCGTGTTTCGGGTCCCCGGCGAGGTTTGATTCTTCTTCCGGGTCGGCTTTTTGGTCGAACAACTCAGGTTCGTAACTCACATAGTGAATATATTTATAGTCGCCCTTGCGAATCATGAAGGACGCGGTGTCGGCGCCGTTCGCATGATATTCGCTGAACGCGACGCGGTTCATGTCGTCCGGTTCGTTGGCGATTTCACTGAGCGAGCGGAAGCCACTGACCGGCGCCTCGTCGATCCCGACAGCGTCTAGAATGGTTGCTGCGCCGTCGGACAAAGTGACCGGCGTGTTGACCACTTTGCCCGAAGGAATGCCGGGGCCGGATAGGATCATCGGAATGGCGCAGGCTTCTTCATACATGTTGGATTTGCCCCATAGCCGCCGCGTGCCTAGGTTCTCCCCATGATCGGCGGTGTAGACGACCAATGTGTTGTCGCGTAGGCCGCTTGCCTCCAGCGCGGCCAGAACCTTGCTGATGTTGTCATCTAGGTAGGAACACATCGCGTAATACGACGCCATGGCGATTTTACGGGTTTCTTCGGTAAAGAAATCATCGTGGCATTGCATCTTCTGGAATTTGTCGATCCAGGGGTGCAGCAAGTAGTCTTTTGAATTGCCCTTGGGATGTTCGAGCATGTCATGCGGGTACATATCGTAGAATTCCTGCGGCGCAATCAATGGAAAATGCGGACAGACAAAGGAACAGAACAACGCCCAGGGCTTGTCGGTTTGCTTCGGCGCTTCGTCCGTGAGCCAGTCGCGGGTGTTTTCCATAATGGAACGGTCATAGCGGAGATAACCGGAATTTCCTGGTCCGATATTGGTCGCGAGTTTGCTTGATTTTATGGGGGTGGCTAAAGGCTGTTTGACACTCCCTGCGACCGCGCCAACCCCATCGACAACATGCAGCGGCACGATCTGTTCGCTAAATCCTGTGGGGTCGGTTTCATTGCGATAATGCAGCTTGCCGACAGACAGGCACTCCATGCCGGCCTTCTGCATCGCATGACCCCAGCCTTTGACCCGGCCTTCATATGGGAAGGCGTTATCCCAATAGCCAATCTCGTGCACGTTGCGCCCGGTGGCGAAGCTCGCTCGCGCGGGCACGCAGATGGGTGAATTTGTATACGCATTGGTAAAGCGCGTCCCCGCTGCCGCGAGCTTGTCGATGGCTGGTGTTTTGACGAAAGGATGCCCGTAACAACCCGCAGATTTTTGCTGATGTTCGTCGGACATGATAAAGAGGACATTTTTTGCCATGGTGTGGAACTTTCCCATATAGATCGCTCTGAATTCGCGCCGTTTAGTCGCGGTTGACCCGATTGTCCGATTTTGTCAGGCTAATTTCAATCCTCAGAAGTCAAATTTAGGCCTCTGAAATTAAAATCCGGGAGTTTACGCCAAAATGCGACATGACGTGACTATCGAATATAATGCTGACGCTAAAATGCGCGATGGCGTTATTCTCCGATCCGATATTTACAAACCGGTCACGGGGGAGGACGTTCCCGTCCTGTTGTGCCGAACGCCTTACGGCAAAACCCGCCGGACGATGCACAAGAAAATTGGTGAGGAATTGGCGGCGCGCGGGTACATGGTGGTTTTTCAAGATATCCGGGGCCGCTATGAGTCGGACGGTGTTGCGCTGCTACATATGGGTAGCGACCCGCGAAATCCGTGTATCAACGATGGGTACGACACCGTCGAATGGTGTGCGGAACTGCCCGGTTCGACAGGCAAGATCGGAACCTTCGGGAATTCCTATTGTGGCATGACGCAGTGGGAGATGGCGCCCACGCGGCCACCGCATCTGGTCTGCATGTTCACCCAGGGCGTTGTCGCCAACCATCTGGACCGGCACATGAGCGGCGTGATCCGGCTCGGGCGGCGCATGACCTGGACGATCAACAACATCAGCCCGGATTTTGCGGAGAAGCTTCAGGCGAAGGGCGCGCCGAAAACAACAGAGGAAGCCGACAAGCTTTGGGAGGAACGCGACCGCAGCAAATGGCTCTGGTATCTGCCGATTTCTGACATCCCGGAAAAAGTGATGCCGGGCATGCGGGAATACTGGCTGCGCCTGTTGCGCGAAACGGTGAAGGACCACTTCCACCACCACGAACGTCACAAGGATGTGGATGTGCCCGTTTTGACCGTGACCGGATGGTATGACCAGCAAGTTGAAACAATTAAGCATTTCACGGGCATGACGAAGAATGCCAAGACCGAACATGCGCGCGAAAACCAACGCCTCATCATTGGGCCGTGGGGCCATACGACGTTGGCGTTGGATCGTAAATTGGGTGAAATGGATTTCGGGCTCGAAGCCGTGCGGGACTATTTTGAAATCGCCGACGCCTGGTTTGGAAAATGGCTGAAGGGCGCTGTGACCGAGTCCGACGACTGGCCTCGCGCGCAAATTTTCGTCATGGGCCGCAATGAATGGCGCAATGAAGACACCTGGCCGCCACAAGGCATGGTTCTAACGCCGTGGTACTTGCACGGCGGCGGCCACGCCAATGGCAATGACGGCGATGGCGTCCTGTCACCGATGCGCCCGGACGCTGGAAAACCTGATCAATGCGCCCCAGACCAATACGTGTACGACCCCCGTGACCCGGTCATGACTATCTACACCATGGAAGGCCAGCAGGTCCCGATGGACCAACGGCGGCTGGACGGACGGGATGATATTTTAAGCTACACCTCCGCGCCGCTGACGGTGCCATTGGAAGTCGTCGGTCCGGTCGAAGTCAAACTGTTCGCGTCGTCCACCGCGCCCGACACGGACTTCATCGCCAAGCTGATCGACATTCACCCGGATGGCTTCACCCAGGAATTGGTGTACGGCATGGTCCGAGCCCGGCACCGCGATGGGACGGATCAGCCCGAATTGATCCTCCCCGGTGAAATTTATGAATACACGATCACGCTTAATCCGACGGGCAACCGGTTTCTCGCCGGTCACCGCATCCGGGTGGACATCCAAAGTAGCGACTTCCCTAATTTTGACCGCAACCACAACACTGGCGGCGACGACTACCATGACGCGGCGTTGGCGGTGGCCAACCAGACGGTGTTTCACGATGCGGACCATCCGTCCCACGTTATTCTGCCGGTGATGCCAATTTAGGTTGCTCTGGGAGGTGACAATTTTTGTAATTTTATTTGGTTTTAAGACAGCGATAATTCTTCCGCATTAACCCCAAGACCAGACGCACAATATCTGTGGTGGAAAGGCGTATTTTTAACCCCGAATGGATATGGAACCTTTGAATGAGTACTATGAAGTATAACAATAAAATAGAGTTTTCACGATGAATAAATCATATTACAAAGACCATTGGCTCGATATAGAACCGGATCGTTTGGACCGGTATGAGGCGATGTTCAAATGGTCCTTAACGGCGGAAAAGGTGCTGGCGCCGGCAGACGTTGCGCCGGGGCAGACCATAGCGGATTTCGGCTGTGGGCCGGGATATGCTGCGGTCGAATTGGCGAAACGTGTTGGTGCTGGGGGACATGTGCACGCCTTGGATATCAACGCCGAATTTGTCGCCCGCACCCGTGCCAGGGCGGAGTCCGAAGGGTTGTCGGACAGGGTCACGGTGCACCAGTTGACGGACGGGACGTTACCGTTGGAAGACAACATGCTGGACCGGTTGGTGACGAAGAACGTCATGGTCTATGTGGATGATCCGGCGGCGAGCATCGCGGAATTTTATCGCGTCGTTAAGCCCGGCGGCATTGCGCATATCGTTGACAGTGATTTTGGCATGAATGTGATCGACCCCGTGCCCGCCGCTGCGTGGCGCGATTTGCTTGATGCGGCGGCGCACGCCTTCCGCACGCCGACAGTTGGCCGGCAACTTTATGGGCTCGCAAGAGGCGCGGGGTTTGCCGATGTCCAGGTGGCGATTGTCGCAATTCCGGACACGCATGGTCGGGCGCTACATTTCGCGAATAATATCGCCGGATACGCTCGTGATAGTGATAGCGCATTTGCCGAAGCCGACATTCAAAAAATCATCGACGTCGCCACGAAGGCGCTGGCGGATGGGCGATTTTTTGCTCTAAATCCGCAATTTATGGTGACCTGTACGGTCTAAGATTCTGTTTTAAAGACCTAAAATTCGTTTCGCGATGATGTTCTTTTGGATTTCGTTGGACCCGCCATAAATCGACGCGGCGCGGCGCAATAACCGGTCGGCCATCAGGCCGGTTGCGTAATCGGGGCCAATTGGGGGCTCGTTGGAATCGGGCCGGAACTGGTCGGTAGAATAGGGCAGGCCGTAATAACCCAACGCCTGTACCAGGATTTCGTTGAGTTCCTGTTCAATTTGGGTGCCGCTGATTTTGAGCGTTGAAGACTGATCGCCGGGACTTTTACCGGCGCTGATATTCGCCTGCATCCGCAGATTAGTGATTTCCAGCGCGCGCAGCGAGACCTCGACATGCATCAAGCGGGCCTGGAAGGCGGGGTCGTTTGACAAGACGCTACCGTCGGAACGTTCCTGGGCTGCGATTTCACGGACCCGTTCAATGGTCCGTTTGTGTTTGGCGACCTGGGCGATTCCGGCGCGTTCATGTCCCAAAAGATATTTCGCGTAGGTCCAGCCTTTGTCTTCCTCCGCGATGCGATTGGAGACGGGGACGCGGACGTCATCGAAGAAAACCTCGTTGAGGTAATGCCGTCCATCCATGGAGATGATCGGTTTGACCGTGACGCCTTCGGTCTTCATATCAATCAACAAAAAGGTGATGCCTTCTTGTTTCTTGACGTTGGGATTGGTGCGAACCAGACAGAAAATCCAATCGGCTCGGTGCGCCTGTGAGGTCCATATTTTTTGGCCGTTGACGACATAGTCATCGCCATCACGCACCGCTTTGGTTTGCAGGGACGCCAGATCGGACCCGGAGCCGGGTTCAGAATAGCCCTGACACCAGAACACGTCGCTGTTCAAAATTGACGGGAGGTGCCGCTTTTTCTGCGCTTCGGTGCCATAGGTGTAAATGACGGGGCCGACCATGGTGATGCCAAACGAGCTAATTTTTGGGCAATCGGCGGCCTGGTATTCTTCGGCGTAGATGTGCTTTTGCATCGGCGTCCATCCAGTGCCGCCATATTCGACAGGCCAGTTCGGCGCGATCCAACCCTGATTGTGCAAAAGTTTCTGCCACTTCACCATATGGTCTTTGGGCACATAGGAGGACCGTTGAACTGCGTCACGAATTTCTGAGGGAAATTTTTCACTGATAAAGTGCTGAACTTCATCGCGAAACGCCAAGTCTTCTGCTGTGTAGGTTAAGTCCATGATACGCCCTAATTCGCCCGTTTTAATATTGGCCGCATTGTACATGAGGGTGCCGAGTCGACAAGGTGGGCTTATTCGCGTCGATAAAGACGAAGACATTTGTCGCTGAACTGGAATTCTTTAATTTCTAGGGATTAACTCAATGACTGCCATAGCCACTCAAATCCCAGAGGAACTCGTCCAAATTGGCGACTCCGTAGAAGCGTTTTGTAGGGTGGAGGTTATTGGCCGGCATGAGGTGAACTACCCGTTACTGAGCGATCCCCGGAATACTTACCGCTTGGATGGGCGCTATGTGGATGAAGTGATCGCACAGATCAAGGAAGTGCGCATGGCCTCGGCGAAGGCCGGCTTTTACAATGTGTCGGTTCCTGAAGATTTGGGCGGCGCCGGGTTTGGCATGTTGGCGTACTACTATTTGATCGAACGTATTTAACGTATTTGCGGGGCGCATAACTGGCTCTGCGATTTTGTAGTGTCGCACTGGGCATTTGGTCCGGGCCCGCTTCTCTCCCAAGTCACCGAGCGGGCCAAGTCGGAAATTTTGAGCAGCATACTGGCGGGTGAAACCAGCATGTGTTTTGGAATGTCCGAACCGGGCGCGGGTTCTGATGCGGCGATGTTGAAGACCCGCGCGGTGAAAGACGGCGACAACTGGAAAATTAGCGGGCGCAAAATTTGGACAACGCATATTCCCATTGCGGATTATTGCATCGTATTCGCGATAACCGACCCGGAGCGCGCGGCCGAAAAAGCGGGCGGGATCAGCACGTTTCTGGTGCCGACTTCGGCGCCGGGCCTGAAAGTTGAAAGCGTTATTCGCATGCACGGACATATCGGGGGAAGTGAAGGGATTAAGGCGCTGGAAGACGTTGAAGTGGAACCCTGGCAACTAGTGGGGAAATTACACGAGAGGTTTCGAATTGGGTTATTCGGTGTCTCCATGGGACGAATTCATAACTCGGCGCACGCCGTGGGTTTAGCGCGTTGGGCATTGGAAATGGCGATAGATTACGCCCAACAACGCGAAGCCTTCGGCAATCTGATTTCGGAATATCAAGGGGTGTCGTTTCCGCTTGCAGAAGCTACGACCGAAATTCACGCGGCGCATCTTATGGGCTTGAATGTGGCGCAACTGCTCGACAACGGGGAACGGGCGGTCAAGGAACTCTCAATGACCAAGTAGTATTCCGTTCAAGCGGCGGTTCGCGCTGTTGACCGGGCCATCCAAACGCATGGCGCGATGGGGTTCACCAACGAACTTGGGCTGCACGAAGCCTATGCCCGTGTGCGGCAAGCCAATATTGCCGATGGCAGCAATGAAATCCTGCCGCGCACAATCGCGCAGCGGCTTTTTAAGGGCGATGTGGAATTGTAAATTAAGTTTGTTGCCTTGCTTATTATATCCATGGCACCTAATAATTCGAGATGCCTTTGGAACCGTTTGAACATTTATTAGGATTCATGTTGAACGACGTGTCGCGCTTGCTGCGGACGCGATTTGATCAACGTGCAAAGAGCCATGGATTAACGCGCTCGCAATGGCGGGTCCTGGTTCATCTGGCGCGCGCTGAAGGCATTATTCAAAGTGGTCTCGCCGAAATTTTGGAGGTCGAGCGTATGACGCTAGGCCGTTTGATTGACCGCTTGGAAGTCGCCGGTTGGGTGGAGCGCCGCCCTGACAGCAAAGACCGTCGGGTCCGGCGGCTTTATCTAACTGCTATGGCGCGCCCGACCTTGGATGACATTATGAAAATAGCGACTGACATGCATGATGAGGCCCTTCATGGCTTGTCGAAAGATGATTTGAACCGGTTGATGCAGACTTTGTTGGTTATCAAGAATAATTTGATCGAAATGAACACAATGAAAAACCAAGCTGATACGGCGAAGACACCCAAATTGCAAACGGGGGTGTCGGATGACTGATACTGAAAAACCCGCTGCACTCCCGGCGGGGCGATCGAAACATCGGCTTATTCGGTTCGTGATTAGATTGTTGTTGATGGTCGTGGTTCCTGTCGCCGCTGCTATTGTTGGTGGGCAAATTTACGTGGCTGGACAACGGTTTGTTTCCAGTGAAAATGCCTATGTGAAATCCCACAAGATTACGATCAGCGCCGAAGTGTCTGGTAGTCTCACGGAAGTCTTAGTTAAGGAGCACGATAAAGTTAAACAGGGGCAGCTCTTGTTTAAACTCGACCCGGAGCCATTTCGCATTGCCGTTGTGGAGGCGAAGGCTTGGATGAAAAGTGTTCGCAACGAGGTGGAATTACGACGCGGCGATTACCGAGTCAAACGTGCGGAGCTTAAATTAGCGAAGGATGACTTGCTGTATTTTGAGCGGACCTTTAGCCGCCGACAAAAGCTTTTGAAACGCGGCAATATCTCGGAAGAAAAATATGATCAGGCGCGTCGAAATGTTCAACAGGCAAAGCAAAAAATTATCATCGTGAAACAAAAATTGTCACGATCTTTGACGCAGTTAAATGGCGATCCCAATTTAAAGGCGGAAAAATATCCACAGTATTCGCAAGCGATGGCGGCGCTGGATCGCGCATCTCTGAACCTGAAACGCACCGTTGTGCAGGCACCAGCACCGGGGCGAGTCAGCAAAATTGAATTGCAACCGGGTGAATATGTGAAAGCGAGCGTGCCACTCTTCAGCGTTGTGTCCAACCAAGTTTTATGGATCGAGGCGAATTTAAAGGAAACCAAATTGACCCATGTTCAGGTGGGTCAACGTGCGACCATTGAAATCGACGCTTATCCGGATCAGAGCTGGACAGCGGTTGTCGCCAGTATCAGCCCGGCGACCGGGGCGGAATTCGCGGTGTTGCCGCCCCAAAATGCCACGGGAAACTGGATCAAGGTTGTTCAACGTCTGCCAATTCGCCTTAATATCGACGATGCATGGAGTGGACAGCCGTTGCGCGTCGGGATGAGCGCTGTTGTTGAAATTGACACCAATCGGGAAGCGACGCTTCCCGATGTGATGCCTGGGTTTATGAAGGAAGTCTTTGCATGGGGAATGACCAAATAGAGAATCGGGTTCAATCTGGTAAATTTCTCGCACCCAGTCAGAAATTCGACCAACATTACGACGTCGTTGTCGTTGGGTATGGGTTTGCGGGCGCTGTCGCCGCGATTTCGGCGCACGACCATGGCGCCAAGGTTTTATTGCTCGAAAAAATGCCGGACCCCGGTGGGATATCGGTCTGTGCCGGGGGTGGTTTGCGGCTTTCAAGGGATCGCCACGCCGCCTTCGAATATTTGAAGGCGACGAATGCGGGGACCACGCCGGATGATGTCATTCAAGCCTTTGTCGATGGAATGTTTGAACTGGAGCCGTATGTGCAGGAATTGGCACGTGTGAACGACGCGACGCTCATTCGCAATGAAAGACCCGGAAATTACCCTTATCCAGGGTTTGAAAGCATGTATTTCCTAGAGGTCGACAACGTACCGGGGTTTGATCGCGTAACGGGGTATCCGCACGCACGGTCGTTACGTAACGGCACGAATATGATGAAAGTTTTGGAAGACAACGTTGTGGCCCGCGGCATTGAGGTGCGCTTTTCCACTAGCGCCGAGCGATTGATATCCAACGGCGACGGATCCGTAATTGGTCTTTGGGTGCAAAATGAAGAAACCGACGCGGTTTCGGTCGCTGCGTCGCGGGGCGTCATACTGGCGTGCGGGGGCTTTGAAGCGAATGTAGAGATGCAGCGGCAATACTGGCAGCTCAATCCAGTGATGACAGCGGCGTTTCGGGGGAACACGGGTGACGGTATTCGCATGGCGCAAGATGTTGGCGCGGATTTATGGCACATGTGGCACTTTCATGGGTCATATGGATTCCGTCATCCGGATCCGGCGTTCCCGTTTGGTATTCGAACAAAGCGATTGCCGGATTGGGTGCCTGAGCACAGCGTAACAGACGCGCAAATGAGTTGGATTCTCGTGGACGGCGAGGGGGGCCGTTTTATGAACGAATACCAGCCATATCTTCAAGATACCGGGCATCGAGCCCTAGATGTGATGGATCCCGGTACGCAACAATATCCGTATATCCCGTGCTACATGATTGTTGATGACCCGGGACGGAAAATGTACCCGCTTGGTGGCGTAGTCTTTAACGATCGGGAGGTTGAACCCTATGAATGGAGTGGCGATAACCTGAAGGAAGTGGAATTGGGCATATTGCGGAAGGCCGAAAGCCTGGCCGAACTCGCGGACCATATTGGTTGCGCGCCTGCGAAACTGGAGGCCAGCATTGAAAAATGGAATACGGCGTGTGCGGCGGGTGAGGACGACGACTTTAAACGACCGTCGCAATCCATGACGCCGATTACCACCGCGCCCTATTTTGTCGGAGAAATATGGCCTGTCGTTTCAAATACGCAGGGCGGACCCGTTCATGATGCGCGTCAACGAGTGCTGAACTCATATGGTGAACCTATTCCGGGACTCTATGAGGCCGGAGAGGTTGGTAGTATTTGGGGTCATTTGTATATGTCGGGTGCCAACCTGTCGGAGTGTTTTATCGGTGGTCGAATTGCTGGTCGAGAGGTGGCTGAAATTTCGAACTAATTGGAGGGAAATGTCGCGGCAAGCCTGGCGTATACTCTATCCCCGCCACCATACGCCGCGAATAGCGCTGGTCTCTCGCAGGGCAAGTTGAAATATTTGTCGTGCAGACTTTACCTTTGTTAGCCCGAATATCTAATTGTGAGGTGTGAATTAAGGTTGGGGTTCTCCCAAAGGCGTTGTGTGTTTGCTCTGTGGCGTTGCGAACAGGGAAGCCGGTTGTTCTGGATGCGGACGCCCTGATAGTGTTCGAAGACATCGCGTCATTGTTTTACGAAACCATTACTGCTCCGTGTGTGATGATATCGCATGATGGAGAGTTTGCGAAAGTCTTCCCTGATCTTGGCGATGTGGACGGAGGCGACAAAATTGTCAAAGTGCGCGAGGCCGCCAAGTTAAGCGGTGCTGTTATCCTTTTAAAAGGTGCGGATACGGTGGTTGTAGCGCTGGATGGTCGGGCGGTGGCGAATGAAAATGTACCCACAAATTTGGCCACGGGAGGCATCGGCGATGTTCTCTTGGAATTGATTACAGGTTTTCTAGCGCAAGGCATGGTGCCATTCGAAGCCGATTGTGCGGGCGCTTGGCTGCACGGGGCGGCGGCTTCTGAATTTGTGTCTGGACTGGTTGCCGAGGATTTGATTAATGCGTCGCCATGAGTGTTGCGAAGCTTGAAGTTAAGAAAGGCGTTTTCCAAATGAATGAACTTGGCGCATCTCTGTTGGGGCGGTTGGTGAACGCTTGGCGTGATATCGCCGGGTCACGAAATGAAAAAGGCGTTTCCACTGATCTTTCGGCGGAAGGCGACGCAGAGACCTTACAAGAGCAGATGCAGGCCTGTCTGGAAGGACGGGGCGGGGAGGTCACCGCCCGGGCCAACGCCGCGCGATTAGGTCGAACATATCTTGATCTGGACAAGGTAGGCCGCGCGCGGTTCCTGCGGATATTGGCCGAAAAATTTGGCGCCGACGCTGAAGCGGTGAATGTGGCAGTGGAAACATTACGCGAGGCGGGACCCAAGGACAGAGACACGGCGATGGCATTTTTACGGAGAACTTTAGATCCACCGCGCAAGCGTTTGTTGACCCAGTTCAACGAATTACCGGAAGGCGTAAAATTTCTGGTCGATCTGCGCGAAGATTTGCTGGGCTGTATCGATGAGCCCTCGATGAAGGCGCTCGACGAAGATTTGCGTGAACTCTTGGCGTCTTGGTTCGACATTGGATTTTTGGAGTTGCGTCGGATTACGTGGCGGTCGCCTGCGTCTCTATTGGAAAAATTAATTGCCTATGAAGCGGTTCATGAAGTTCGGAGCTGGAACGATTTGAAGAATCGTCTGGCGCAGGATCGGCGCCTGTATGGATTTTTTCACCCCAGAATGCCGGATGAGCCTCTGATTTTTGTACAAGTTGCGTTGGTTAATGGCTTGGCGGCTGACGTTTCGGTTCTACTCGATGAAACAGCGCCGACGACGGACCCAAATACGGCGGATACGGCGATATTTTATTCGATTACAAACGCGCAGCGCGGTTTGGTCGGGATTAGCTTCGGCGGCTTTTTGATTAAGCGTGTTGTCGATACGCTTGCGGCGGAATTTAAGGGACTGAAGTCTTTTGCGACGTTATCTCCCATACCTGGGTTCATACGCTGGGTTGGCGGAGAACCTGATAAAGGCACACTTGGTTTGACGAAGGAAGAGGAGAACTCGCTCTCTGCAGCCTTTGCGACGGCGGATAGCGGCGAAGCTCTGGCTAAAATTTGCGACGATGTAAGTTGGGCGAGCGACCCAAGTTTAACGTCTGTGGTGGAGCCAATTTTAACAAAAATGGCGGCGCGCTACTTGCTGACGGCGAAGAATAGCCGCGGTCGGGTCGTGGATCCGGTGGCCCATTTCCATTTAACCAATGGCGCATTGGTGGAGCGATTGAATTGGATGGGAGATAAATCGACACATGGCCTCTCACAATCGGCGGGATTAATGGTCAATTATCTCTATGACCTTGGGCGAATTGAAGAAAATCATGAAGCGTATACGGGGGAGGGGAATGTGACCGCTTCTTCCGCGGTTGAGAAATTGACGAAAAATTAAATGGTGAGAGCCTGCCTGGAACATAAATTAAACATAAAGTGTCTCGCTAATTGATAAAGTAATGAATGAGTAACTGTATCGATACCGAAATTTAATATTGTTGACACAATTTAACCCATTGCCTCAATTGAGATGATTGATCTACGGGTCACTGTTGTTAAA
>JAPKDL010000033.1 GCA_028822585.1 Alphaproteobacteria bacterium
AACTACCGATCAGACGTTCAGGCTTGCATGTGAACAATCTATTGTGACTCCACAGTTAGCCAACACTCAAGTATAATGACGAACAATGGACATAACAGTATTTGCAGATAAACGTTTGACGTGGCGGGACCGCACATATCGCTGCGCGTTGGGCCGATCTGGTCTCGGCGCGGAGAAAATCGAAGGTGATGGATTGACGCCTGTGGGGTGTTTTGACCTACGCCGGGTATTGTATCGCCCCGACCGTATTGCGAATTACGGCGTGGCGAAACCAGAAACGCGTTTGCCCATTTGCCCGTTGTCACCAAATGACGGGTGGTGCGACAACCCGGACCATCAGCACTACAACCAGCCCATCACCCGCCCCTTCGGCCCGAGCCACGAAGCTTTATGGCGGGACGACGCACTCTACGACATCATTGTCATTATGGGTTACAATGACGATCCGCCAGTTCCCGGCGCGGGCAGCGCAATATTTTTACATATCGCGCACCCTGGTTATGGCCCCACCGAAGGCTGCGTCACCTTGGCTGTGGCCGATCTCCTTGAAGTTCTAGCCTCGTGTGGACCCGGCGATAGATTATGCGTTACCTCGGCCTCGTAATGGAGCCACTAATTTAACGCAGCGGGTTTAACGCGGCGGGCGGTCGCCAAAAATCGCCGAACCCACGCGCACATGGGTCGCCCCGAAGGCAATCGCGATTTCATAATCCGCCGACATGCCCATGCTGAGTTTTTTCAATCCATGGCGCTCGGCTATTTTTCGGAGCAAAGCGAAATGCAGCGACGGCTCCTCGCCAGCCGGCGGAATACACATGAGCCCCGTCACCCAAAGCCCGTGATCGTTGCAGCAGCTTTCGATAAAGGCGTCCGCGTCTTCCAGCATAACCCCTGCTTTTTGCGGTTCGGCCCCGGTATTAATTTGCACGAAACATTCAATACGCTTTTCGGAGCAATTATCGAGGCGCGCCATTTCTTTGGCCAACGCCGCCGCCAACTTTGGACGGTCCACCGTTTCAATGACGTCGAACAGCGCAACGGCGTGTCGAACCTTATTGGTTTGCAGCGGCCCAATAAGATGGAGTTGGGCGTCCGGGTACGCCGCTTTCAGCGTCGGCCATTTCGTTTCGGCCTCCTGCACACGATTTTCACCAAACACTGTGTGCCCCGCCGCCAAAGCCACGCGCGACAATTCGCCCGGATGCGCCTTGCCCACGGCGACCAACGTCACTGTTTCCAGGTTCCGACCCGCGCTCCGCGCCGCATCGGCGATATTTTCTTCGATAGCGATCAAATTTGCCGCAATATCCACCATAACTTTGTCTTTCTTAAGCGCTTTGCTTTATTAAATTTCGCTCGTCAGGTTATACTCATATCGCGATGCGTCCCTATGTTCCATCTAAACCAATCAGATAAGTTACTTCCAAATGAGACATAACTTTTTCCGCACAAAATCCTATGGCAAAGCCGCCCCCTTTTCAGGCATAAGGCGTTCATGATGATGATAAAACGTTTCCTGATGTTTCTACCCCTCATTTGCGTGTTAGGTGGGTGCGCCGCAGTTGGCATTGAACCCGATGCGCCACCACCAGAACCTGTCGCAACGCCAAGCGCATCCGGCGGCGGCAATGGCGGGCTGATTGACAAATGGTTTGGCGGCAATTCGACCCGAGAAGGCGGCAGCGGCGGGATCGCCGTGAACAGTTTTCTTTGGCGTGCGTCGCTCGACACCATGTCCTTCATGCCGCTTAAACACTCCGATCCATTTGGCGGCGTCATCAATTACGACTGGTATACACCGCCCGAATCCCCTGGCGAGCGATTGAAGGTCACGATCTATATTCTGGACCGGCAATTACGCGCCGACGGTCTGCGCATATCAGTATTTCGGCAAACACGCACCGGCAGTATCTGGCGTTCCGCCACAATCGATCCAAAAACAACTCGAGAGCTGGAAAACGCGATCCTGAAGCGCGCCCGCGAAATGCGCATCGCGTCGGGCATCATAAAATAAGCAGGAGGGAAGCGGATGGTATGGATATCTATCCCCGCCATTGTCTGTCCCCACCAACGACCACACCCGGTATTTTAACCTTAGAATTGAACACGTGAGAAACGGCATGAGCCGATACAATCCCAAAGAAACTGAAGAAAAATGGCGCAAAATCTGGGAAGATCAGGGCGTCTTCGAAGTCACAGAAAAACCAGGCGTCGAAAAATATTACGTTCTAGAAATGTTTCCGTATCCTTCCGGACGGATTCATATGGGACATGTCCGAAACTACACCATGGGCGACGTCGTCGCACGGTTCAAGCGGGCGCAAGGCTTTAACGTCCTTCACCCCATGGGGTGGGATTCGTTTGGATTACCAGCAGAAAACGCGGCCTTTGAAAATAAAGTTCACCCCGCCAAATGGACCCGGGAAAACATCGCCATCATGCGCGACCAGCTTAAATCGATGGGGCTTTCCATTGATTGGAGCCGGGAAATTTCGACCTGCGAACCGGAATATTACCGCCACGAACAAAAAATGTTTTTGGATCTCCTCAAACAGGACCTCGCCTATAAACGTAAATCCTGGGTGAACTGGGACCCGGTCGAAAACACCGTGTTGGCAAATGAACAGGTCATTGACGGATGCGGTTGGCGATCCGGCGCAGCTGTGGAACGGAAACAATTATCACAGTGGTTCTTCCGCATTACCGCATTCGCGGACGACCTTCTCGACTCGTTAAACGCCATGGAGCGGTGGCCGGAAAAAGTTAGAACCATGCAAGCCAAATGGATCAACCGGTCCGAAGGCGCACGGGCCTTATTCCCTTACGCGGATCAGGACGCCCATGACGGCGCTCTGGAAGTCTTCACAACCCGGCCCGACACGTTGTACGGCGCGTCCTTTTGCGCGCTGTCGCCAAACCATCCTCTGGCGCTGAAATTAGCCGCAGACAACCCAGAACTTGCGATATTCCTGACCGAATGCGCCGCGCTGGGCACCAGTGAAGAAGCTATTGAAAAAGCGGAAAAACGTGGTTTCGACACCAGCATCACCGTGCGTCATCCGTTCGATCCTACGTGGGAATTGCCAGTCTATGTCGCCAATTTCGTCCTTATGGAGTATGGCACTGGCGCCATCTTTGGCTGTCCCGCCCATGACCAACGAGATTTGGACTTCGCCCGGAAATATGAGTTGCGCATCGTCCCCGTGGTATTGCCCAAAGACGTGAACGCCTCTGAATTCGTGGTAGGCGACAACGCCTATATCGGGGACGGCGTGTTGTTCAATTCCGGGTTTCTGGATGGAATGGACGTAAAGACTGCCATCAGCAAAGCAATCGAAAAACTGATCTCGGACGACGCCGGTGAAGGCACGGTCAATTACCGCCTGCGCGACTGGGGCGTTTCGCGGCAACGGTATTGGGGCTGCCCCATTCCCGTGATCCATTGCGGAGATTGCGGCATCGTGCCCGTTCCCGACGCGGATTTACCGGTCACGTTGCCCGAAGACGTTTCATTCGACGCACCCGGCAGCCCCCTGGATCATCACCCGACCTGGAAACATGTTGATTGTCCTACCTGTGGCAAGCCCGCCACACGGGAAACCGACACCTTTGACACCTTTGTGGAATCGTCCTGGTATTTTGCGCGGTTCTGCGCGCCCGTCAATGACGCGGCGTTCACCCGCTCCGCTGTCGATTACTGGATGCCTGTAGACCAATATATCGGCGGCGTCGAACATGCCGTACTGCATTTGTTATATGCGCGGTTCTTTACCCGCGCGTTGAAGCAATGCGGATATCTTGGCATCGACGAACCTTTCGATGGGCTGTTCACCCAAGGCATGGTGTGCCACGAAACCTATCGCGACGCCGAAGGCGGTTGGGTTTTCCCCAACGACGTTCAGCCAAATGATGATGGCGAATATTTCGCTGTTAATAATGGCGCCACCATCACGGTCGGTCGGTCGGAAAAAATGAGTAAATCTCGCCGCAACGTTGTCGATCCCGAGGTCATTCTGGAATCCTATGGTGCCGACGCGGGTCGATTGTTTATGATGTCTGACAGCCCGCCCGAACGTGATCTGGAATGGACCGAAGCGGGAATTGATGGAGCGTGGCGCTATATCAACCGGCTGTGGCGGATAGTGACCGAAGCCGTCGACAACATATCCGTCGCAGGATCGGAAATAACCGAGGGCCTGTGCGCGGATGACCAGGAATATTTGCGCGTCATTCATAAAAGCATCGCCGCCGTCACCGACGACGTCGACCGATTCCGGTTTAATCGTGCCATCGCGCGCATCCGCGAATTGACCAATTTATTGTCCAACGACATCAAACATCCTGGCGTTCTTCGGTTTGGGCTGGAAACACTGGTGCAACTCGTCGGCCCCATGATGCCGCACATTGCCGAAGAGTTATGGCAGCGGTTGGGGCATGACGTTTTATTGGCGGACATGCCCTGGCCTCGCGCCGACCCAGCGTATTTAGCGGATGAAACCGTTACGCTCGCGGTTCAGGTTAAAGGTAAATTACGGGGTACGTTGAACATGCCCGTTGACAGTGACAACGCCACCGTCGAACGGGCTGCGCTCGCGCTGGAAGGCGTGTTACGCATCACCGGCGGCACCGTACCCCGCAAGGTCATTGTTATTCCTAACAAGGTCGTCAATGTCGTTATTTAGCAAATTTCTTTGTTTTGGATCAACTCTTTGGCTCCTTGCCGGATGCGGATTCGAGCCCCTGTATGGCGCCAAGGGTCAATCTGTCCGGGTCGACGCCACCTTAAATGAAATTAGCATCAAGCCAATCAAGGGTCGATCGGGTCAGCAGCTTCACAACCACTTATTGGACCAGTTAAACCCTCGTGGGGCGCCGGCTCATCCACGCTATGTGCTAATAGTGGCGGCGTCGGTCAGTAAAATCACACTGAGCATTAAACGCGACGAAACAGCGACTCGCGCCAAGTTAAGTCTGTCCGCTAATTTTAAACTTCATGGCGGCTCCAACAACGCAGTGGTCTTTTACGGTACCTCCATATCAACGAACAGCTTCAATATTGTTGATTCCGAATTCGCCACCTTGAGCGCGGAAAAGGACGCCATCGACCGCGCCGCTCGCGTGGTGAGCGAGAATATTAAAATACGGCTCGCGCTTTATTTAAACCGGATTGGCCACGCACAGCGTTAAAGGTTTAAGCGAATGAAAATTCAAGCAAACCACATTGAACAATTCGTAAAATCTCCCGACCCGTCGGTGCGCGCAGTTCTGGTGTATGGCCCGGATTCTGGCCTCGTTCGGGAACGTATGGATGATTTGACCAAAACTATTTCAGAAGACCCCGGCGACCCCTTTCTGGTTGTCGAATTTCTTGGATCAGCCTTGCGCGACGACCCCGCCAGGCTATCTGACGAAGCGGCGGCCATCGCCTTGATGGGGGGTCAGCGTGTGGTTCGGATTCGCGACGCCACTGATTCGCAAGTCGACGTTTTCAAAATGTTTTTTGAAGACCTACCCGGAGACGCTCTCATTCTGGCGCAAGGCAGCGACTTAAACCCGCGATCCAAACTGCGTAAATTATTTGAAAGCGAAGGCGCCGGCGCAGCACTACCTTGTTATGCGGATGACGCGCGGTCACTCGAATTTGTCATTCAAGACACGTTGCGTGCGGAAAATGTCACCATAACCCCGGACGCCGTCGCATTTTTACAAGCCAATCTGGGAACCGATCGAGGTCAAACACGCTCCGAATTACGCAAACTGGCTTTATATGCCGGGACGGGCGGTAGTGTTAAACTGGACGATGCGATGGCATGTGTCGGCGATTCCAGCACATTGACCCTCGACACCTTAATTTATGCGGCGGCGGGCGGCGACGCGCCCGGCGTTGACCGGGCCTTGGCGCGTAGCTATCAGGAAGGCGTAAACCCCGTGACGATTTTACGCGCCGTAGGCCGCCATATGTTACGGCTACAACTGGTTCGCGCTCAAGTAGATAACGGTAAACGCCCCGAAGACGTCATCAAGACATTGCGTCCGCCAGTGTTTTTTAAAATGGCCAGACCATTTCGGCGTCAGGTTGGGCTCTGGCGCGGCCCGACGATTGCGCGCGCACTCTCGCTAATTCTTGATGCTGAAACTCAATGCAAAGTAACCGGGATGCCCATGGAGGCGATTTGCGGACGCACATTGTTACAGATTGGACGCCTAGCCGCCCACGCAACATCGCAAGGCCGCCGCGCCTCCAGCTAAAGCGAATTTTTCAATTTAGGTTACTTGGGTAAGACGTTGGAGAACATCGTCAAGCTGTTCCAACGTCTTGTATTGAATGGTCATCGAACCGCCCTCACCCTGGACCTTAAACGCCACCTTCAATCCCAGAAGATCCCTTAAATCCGATTCCAGCGCCGCGATGTTTGGGTCTTTGTCCTGTGCTCCGACATTTTTACGACCCTTTACGGCGTCAGGTTTCCCCGCTTTGACCAAATGCTCCGCCTGGCGAACATTTAACCCCAGCCGAACAATTTGTTGCGCCATCCCGGCGGGGTCTTCCGCGACGACCAACGCCCGCGCATGGCCCGCCGACAATTGCCCCTCGTCAATCATTCGCTGCACATTATCCGGCAGCGACAACAACCGCATCATATTGGCGATATGGCTGCGGCTTTTCCCGACAGCCTGCGCCAAAGCTTCCTGTGTATAAGAAAATTCTTCCGTCATGCGCCGATACGCCGCCGCTTCTTCGACCGGCGTTAGGTCTTCACGCTGAATATTTTCAACGACAGCAATGGCCAGGGCGTCGCTATCCGACAACTCTTTGATAACAACGGGAACTTCGCTTAGTTGGGCCTGCTGCGCCGCACGCCACCGTCGTTCTCCTGCGACAATTTCAAAACTATTGACTTGCGCTGGGTGGCGGCGCACCAGCAACGGCTGCAGGACGCCTTTTTCGCGCATTGAGTCCGCCAGGCTCGCCAATGCGTCCGGGTCGAAAACCCGACGGGGTTGAAATCGCCCTGGATGCAACAGTTCAATCGGAACCATTTTCGACAACCGCAACCGGTCCAACGACGCATAGTCTTCCGTCTCATCGCCCAGCAACGATGACAAACCCCGTCCCAACCCGCGTTTTTTGATTTCACCCGCCACCATTAGGCGCTCAATTTCCGTTCCACCCCATGACAGCGTTCCTGTTTCAGGACCTCGCTCGCCAAGTGGATATAAGCCTGGCTGCCCGCACAGCGCCAATCATACAACAAAACGGGCTTCCCAAATGACGGCGCTTCAGAGACACGGACATTCCGGGGAATGACGGTTTCATATACCTTATCACCAAAGTGACTGCGCACATCCGCCGCCACCATATCCGACAGATTATTACGCCGGTCATACATGGTCAGCACGACACCCTGAATTTCCAATTCGGGGTTAAACGCCCGCTTGATGCGGTTTACAGTTTTCACCAAATGGCTCAACCCTTCCAATGCATAGAATTCGCATTGCAGCGGCACCAGCACGGAATGCGCCGCACAAAAGGCGTTCAATGTCAACAATCCCAACGCGGGCGGACAATCGATCAAAATGTAGTCAAAATCACTGGAAACCTCCGCCAGGACGCTTTTCAAACGATATTCCCGGCGTGGGACATCAATTAATTCCAGCTCCGCGCCGGACAAATCGACCGAAGACGGCACCACCGACAATCCCGGCACCATTGTCGGGGTAATAACATCGGCGATGTAAGCGTCACCGATGAGAAGGTTGTAGATGGTTTCCTGTCTCGCCGCACGCTTGACGCCAAGCCCGGTGCTCGCGTTGCCTTGCGGATCCAGATCGATAATAAGAACTTTCTTAAGGGTTGCGGCCAGGGCCGTGGCTAAATTTACCGCTGTCGTCGTCTTTCCAACGCCGCCTTTTTGATTTGCGACCGCCAGAATGCGCGGCCCAGCCCCCGTGGCGCTCTGTATTGTCGTTAAAGCTTCAACGGGTTCGGCCATATCAGGAATTTGGGACGCCATTTTGATCCACCCTCTTAACTTGCAGAATGACCCCTTCCGGATCAACACTACTTTTAAAAGTATAAACCCTAATATCACATAGTTTTTCCGCATCCGTCAATTCATCTTTAAATCGTTTTCCTTTCAGGAATAAACATAGTGAACTGGGCGCCATATATGGCAAAGAAAATTCTATAAGGTTTGACAGAGGAGCTAATGCACGCGCCGTCACAACATCAACCGACCACGGGGTCAAATCCTCAATCCGCGCATTGTGTATGTGGATATTGACGCCGGTTTCGCGCGCGACCTCTCGAAGAAAGGCGCATTTTCGAGTGTTAGCCTCCACAAGATTAACATTACGCACCCCCATCATCGCCAGGACCAGCCCCGGAAACCCCGCACCCGACCCGAAGTCCAACAGATCGATATCCCACGACGGCAACAAGCGCGCCAGTTGCGCGGAGTCCCAAAAATGACGCCGCCACAGGTCGGGCATTGTCGCCGTTCCCACCAAATTCATACGGCGCTGCCATTTGGTTAACAATGTGGCGTAAATTTTGAGCCGCGCCAATGTTTCACGTGAAACATTCGTCTGCGCCGCAAATTCACCTGATGTCATCACATTTGAAGTCATTGCGCGGTCAATGCCGCGCCCCAAATCCAGAGCCGGCCCCAGTATTTGGCCGAGAACCTAGCCTGGAATTCAACCTGGGGCTCGATCTAGACCCCTTAACATACCGTAACAAAGCCACCAACGCCGCCGGTGTCACACCGGAAATTCGCCCAGCCGCCCCCAACGTCGCCGGGCGCGCATCGGAAAGCTTTTGGCGTATTTCGGCAGACAAGCTGCCAACGTCCGCATAATCCAACGACTCCGGCAGTTGTAGCCCTTCATCCCTCCGGTACGCCTCGACGTCTGCATCCTGGCGCAACACATACCCTTGATACAAGCCATCTATTTCTAGTTGCTCTACAATTTCCGGCGTTAAGGTCGAAAGTTCGGGCCATAATTTGCTAAGACGTTCAACCGTAACGCCCGGATAGGACAACAAGATTCCAGCATTCCGTATTTTTCCATCCTGATTGATCTTAAACCCCTGGCGTTGCAACAAATTGGGACTAGCGGATACGGATTTGACAAGCCGACGCCCACTCTCCAACGCCGCCGCTTTAATCTCCCACGTGGCCCGTCGATCGGAGCCCACACACCCCCATGTGACGCCAATAGGTGTGACTCTTTGATCCGCATTGTCGGCGCGAAGACGCAATCGATATTCCGCCCGCGAGGTAAACATCCGGTACGGCTCAGTCACGCCTCTCGTTACCAAATCATCAATCAACACGCCAATATACGCATCGGCGCGATCCAAGGAAACAGCCTCCCGGCCGCCGGCCGCGCGCGCCGCATTCAATCCCGCCATTAACCCCTGCGCCGCCGCTTCTTCATATCCAGTCGTGCCATTAATCTGACCGGCAAGATACAGACCCGGTATTTGCCGTGTTTCCAGCGAATGCCGAAGCGACCGGGGGTCCACAAAATCATATTCGATGGCATATCCAGGTCGAAGTATCTTTGCGCTTGCTAAACCCGGTATAGTTTTCAGCATACTTTCCTGAACATCACGGGGCAGCGACGTTGAAATGCCATTGGGATACACCGTGTCGTCATCAAGCCCTTCGGGTTCCAGAAAGATTTGATGCCCCAATCGGTCTGGAAATCGAACGACCTTATCTTCGATGGACGGACAATAACGCGGACCTTTGGACTCAATCTGGCCCGAATACATCGGTGCCCGATGCAGGTTTTCTCGAATAAGCGCGTGCCCAGCCTCGGTCGTGGTAGTGATATGGCAATTTATTTGTGGCGTTGTGATCTGTTTATTCAAAAACGAAAACGGCTGCGGCGTCGCGTCGCCTGCCTGTACATCCAACGCTGCCCAATCAATCGTCCGACCATCCAGACGCGGTGGCGTCCCCGTTTTTAACCGGCCCAACGCAAACCCGAACCGGTCCAACGTCTTGGAAAGACCTTGCACCGCCGCATCGCCTACTCGCCCTGCCGATATTTTCTCTTCGCCGATATGGATGAGTCCCCGCAAAAACGTGCCTGTAGTCAACACGACCCGCGGCGCAGCAAAAACGGCGCCGGTATCGGTAATAATGCCAGCGATACAGCACTCGTCATCCAGCGATAAGTCTTCAACGCCCGCCGCCAAAATGTCCAAATTCACCTGATCCGACAACGCGGCCTGCATAGCATTTCTGTACAATTTTCGGTCCGCCTGGGCCCGGGGGCCCCGAACAGCAGGGCCTTTGCTCAAATTTAACGTGCGAAACTGAATGCCCGCCTGATCGATGACGCGACCCATTAACCCGTCCAGCGCATCGATTTCCCGCACTAAATGGCCTTTCCCAAGCCCACCAATGGCCGGGTTACATGACATTTCACCGATTGTCGCGGTTTTGTGAGTCACCAAAAGCGTACGGGCACCAAAGCGGGCCGAAGACGCCGCCGCCTCACACCCAGCATGACCGCCGCCTACCACAATTACATCCCAGTTTTGCATACTTATATTGTAGGGTCGCCCCTGCCCCAAGTCAAAGATACCGACACTTTAGTCATCGATATGCGCCCACACCCGCGCGCCTAATTGTTTCACGTGAAACATTTTAGGCGAGTTCATTTTCCGATACAAAAATCCCGAAACACGACATCAAGAAGGTCTTCCACGTCAACCGACCCAGTGATCCGACCCAAGGCCCGAACGGCTAGCCGCATATCCTCCGCCGCAAGCTCCGGCAAGGGCGCAGATTGGGACGACGTCAAAACATGACGAACATCTTCAAGCGCCGCACGATGTCGAGCCCGCGTAATGATAGGCGCATCCGTAACATCCAGCATATCTCGCACAGCGCTAGTCAAACCGTCAATAAATTGATCAATGCCCACGCCAGTTTTAACTGAAATTCTATACCGCCCTAAAGCTTTTAAGTAATTCGGCGATTGATTATAAGCGGCAACGTCCATAGCCCCCAATTCAAGGTCTGATTTGTTCAGCACAACAATCGTTTCGGCGTCAATCTGCTCTCGCATTTGCCCTTCCGCACCTGAGGCCCGCTGGTCCAAAACCAAAACCTTAAGATCCGACTGATCCGCCGCAAGATGCGCCCGGCGCACACCTTCCGCTTCAACCGCATCAACCGTCTCGCGAAGACCAGCGGTATCCACCAATGTCACCGGCAATCCCCCAAGGTCAAGATGGGTTTCGATGACGTCGCGTGTTGTTCCAGCCGTTTCCGAAACAATGGCGACGTCGCGTTGCGCCAACATATTCATCAAGCTCGACTTCCCGGCATTTGGCGGCCCTATGATTGCAATGCGTACACCGTTCCGCAACCGCTCTCCCCGCCGTTTATCGTCCAAATGTTGCGTAACTTCATCACTTAAAACAGCGATATCTTTGTTAATTCGCGCAACTACATCATCCGGCAAATCTTCATCCGGAAAATCCAATACCGCCTCATAGTGTGCTAAAATCACCACTAAGCGGTCACGCCAACGATCATATAAATTCCCCAAGGCGCCGCCAGCCTGACGCAGCGCCTGTCTACGCTGTGCACTCGTTTCGGCATCGATAAGATCAATCACACCCTCGGCTTCCGTTAAATCAATCTTTCCCGCCATAAAGGCGCACCGCGTAAACTCCCCCGGCTCCGCCGGTCGCGCACCCTCAATACGGCCCATCGATTCCAAAACCGCCGCGACAACTGCGACCCCGCCATGCAAATGAAACTCGACACTATCTTCACCGGTATAACTCCGTGGCCCCGGAAACCACAGCGCCAAACCTTCATCTAACAATCCCCCCTCCACAGGATCGAACAAGCGCACCAACAACGCAACACGCGCTTCAGGTAAAGTCCGCCGCGTTAAGGCGCAATAGATCTCCGCCGCCTTGGGGCCCGACACCCGAACCACCGCGATCCCCGCGCGCCCCGGTGCCGATGACAATGCAAAAATAGTATCTCGCAAAATTTAATCCTTACCGGGCGTCGGTTTTTCCGGGGGAGCGCCACCTGAAAGGTTCGGCTCGAACATCTTTTAGAAAATCTCCATTCCTGGCGCGGCGCCGCTGAACCAGCCTTTCTTTAAGGATTCAAGGTCCATACTCCGCGCAGACTCCGCAATCTTTTCCCGCAACCCATCGATCATTTCAGCTTGAGGCAACGATACATCCGGCAATTCTATGAACCTGCGCGCCTCTTCGGGCGTGCAATCGATGTTAACCTTCATAATATAGCCTCCACTTGTTAAACTCCACGAAACACCCCCTAAGACTCCCTGAAGCCTACAGGAATTGACCTACCACCAAGACGCACCATCTTTTTAAAGCTATCCACAAACACGCACCACCCATCCCCACACTTATACATAAATGAGACCCTCCATGTCCTTAAATCGCCTTGCCGGAGAAACAAGCCCGTATCTCCGCCAACACAAAGATAATCCTGTCCACTGGCATCCTTGGGGTGACGCCGCCCTCACCGATGCGAAGGCCATGAATAAACCAGTTCTGTTATCCATCGGATACGCTGCTTGCCATTGGTGCCATGTTATGGCGCATGAAAGTTTTGAAGACCCCAACATTTCAGCGCAGATGAATGATTTATTCGTCAATATCAAGGTAGATCGCGAAGAACGCCCCGATCTGGACATTATATACCAAGCCGCCCTCAACATGCTTGGCGAACAGGGGGGATGGCCCCTCACGATCTTCATGACGCCCGATGGTGACCCGTTTTGGGGGGGCACCTACTTCCCACCGGTCTCAAAATTCGGTCGTCCCGGGTTTGGCGATGTTTTGAGTGGCATATCCGACGTGTACCACGACAATCCAGACAGAGTAAAAACCAATGTGGCGGCGCTCCGAGACGGCATGGCGGCGTTGTCAAAATCAGAACAAGGCGATTTGACTTCAATCGGCACCATGAACCGCATTGCCGACCGTTTGGTGCAGGAAAACGACCTCCAATACGGCGGTATCGGTAGCGCCCCTAAATTTCCCCAGGGCGCAATTTACGAACAATTGTGGCGCGCCTGGAAGCGAACCGAAAAACCAGAATTCAAGGAAGCCGTGACCGTCACCCTTAACAATATCTGCCAAGGCGGCATCTATGATCATTTGCGCGGCGGATTTTCGCGATATTCCACGGATGACCGGTGGCTGGCACCGCATTTCGAAAAAATGCTGTACGACAACGCCCAACTCATCGACCTGTTGACCCTAGTGTGGCAAGATACTAGAGATCCCCTTTACGAACAACGCGTCGCCGAAACAATTGACTGGCTCCAGGCCGAAATGTTGGCCCCCGGTGGTGGCTTCGCCAGCGCCTTGGACGCCGACAGCGAGGGAGTGGAAGGTAAATACTATGTCTGGTCCGCCAAAGAAATTGACGACATCCTTGGCGCTGACGCCCCCTTGTTTCGTGCATTTTACAATATAACCCCCGAAGGAAACTGGGAAGGTAAGTGCATTCTCAACCGCTTGGCGATCCAACAACTCTCCGACGCAGCGACGGAAGAAAATTTACGCAGCTCCCGTAAAACCCTCCTCGTCCATCGCCAAACCCGCATACCGCCGGGCAAGGACAATAAAATACTGACTGACTGGAATGGCCTGATCATCGCGGCCCTGGCGAATGCCGGGCTGGTGTTTGACAAACCCGACTGGGTCAACGCCGCCCGACAGGCCTTCACCTTTGTCCTGACAAACATGACAAACCAGGACCGATTATGGCATTCCTGGTGCGATGAACGTCCTAATCATCCCGCAACCCTGGACGATTACGCCGCCATGGCCCGCGCCGCCCTGGGGTTGTTCGAAGCGACCGGCGAAACGGATTATCTTGCACACGCACAGCATTGGGTAAAAATCGCCGACCGACATTACTGGGACGAAGACGCCGGTGGTTATTTTTTCGCAGCGGACGATACATCCGGCCTCATCGCCCGCACAAAATCAGCCAATGACAACGCCGTGCCATCGGGTAACGGTGTATTAGCCAATGTTTGCGCCCGGCTATATTTTTTAACCGGCGACAACGCTTATTACCAAAACTCTGAAGCGATTATCACGGCGTTCTCTGGCGCCCTGAAAACAAATTTCTTTCCGCTATCAACCCTTGTCAACAGCGCCGAATTTCTGCGAAGCGCCCTGCAAATTGTCATTGTCGCCACCCACACCGACGCCGCCACCCTTACCCGAGCAGTTTACGATCTATCTTTGCCCAACAAACTGGTGTCAATCATTCCCCCCGGCGCGGCGCTCCCCGCCTCACATCCCGCGCACGGCAAAGGTCAGATTGAAGGCGCCCCAACCGCATATGTGTGCCGAGGGCCTGTATGTTCTCAACCGGTGATCACCCCCGCTGAATTGACGCAGAACCTATTGGCGACGCCATGATAACCTGCGCCAAGATGATCACTGTCATTACGCCCTTAGGCCCGATCAGAGTGGTCGCCAACAAGGATCAGATAACACACGTTCTGTTTAAGGATGAGCCCTATAACGGTAATGCTACCGAAGACATAAACGCCAATGATTTAACGCCAGGCACCTTGTTACAGGACGCCGCCGCACAGCTCGACGCTTATTTCGACAAACGCCTTATTGACTTTGATCTCGCGTTAGCGCCCGCGGCCACACCATTTCAATCCCGAGTCCGGGCGGCCATGCAAGCAATTCCGTACGGTGAGACTCTATCTTACGGTGCCGTCGCGAAATCCTTGAACGGCAGCCCACGCGCGGTGGGCCAGGCCTGTGGCAAAAACCCGGTCCCCATTGTCGTCCCCTGCCATCGCATATTAGCAGCGAATGGTCGTATCGGTGGTTTTTCCGGCGGCGATGGCGTTCCCACAAAGCGGATGTTGCTGGCGCATGAGGCCCCGGACTTGTTCGCCAGCCTTTAAAAGCGCTACTTCAAACCAATAACCATACCCCTGGGTGACAGCATTGAATACACACTATAACCTGCTTCAAATTTATGATAACAAACGGAGACCGTAGCGATATGACCCATGCAATTGTAATAAATGAACAAGGCGGGCCAGAAGTTCTGAAATGGCAAGCCGTCGACACGCCAGAACCCGGCCCCGGCCAAATTCGAATTCGTCAAACAGCGGTTGGTCTCAACTATATTGATTGCTATCATCGAAGCGGGCTCTATCCGCTGGATCTGCCCGCCACCATCGGCATGGAAGCAGCAGGCATCATCGACGCCCTTGGCGACGGCGTCACTACTTTGTCAGTCGGCGACAGAGTTGCTTATGCGTCCGGACCTCCTGGCGCTTATACGCAATCTCGCGTTATTGGTGCTGATCGGGTTGTTGCGTTGCCTGAGTCAATTTCCGACGACACAGCCGCCGCCATGATGTTGCAAGGCATGACCGTGCAATATCTCGTCCGCCGCACCTACCGTGTTCAATCCGGCGACACCGTGTTGTTGCACGCCGCTGCTGGCGGCGTTGGCCTCATTGCGAGCCAATGGTTGAAACAACTGGGCGCAACGGTGATCGGCACGGTTGGATCCGATGAAAAAGCTGAATTGGCAGCGGCTCATGGCTGTGACCACACCATCGTCTACACGCGCGAAAATTTTACCGACCGCGTTCGTGACATTACCAATGGAGAGGGCGTCCCCGTCGTGTACGATTCTATTGGCAAAGACACCTTTGAAGGCTCCTTGGATTGCCTGGCGCCGATTGGCATGTTCGTTTCGTTTGGCAATGCATCCGGACCGCTGGAACCCTTCAACCCTGGAATCCTTGCCGCGAAGGGCTCGCTCTTCTTCACCCGGCCCTCGCTGGTCAATTACACGGCGAAAGCTGAGGATTTACAACATAGCGCTAAAGAATTGTTCGCTGCTGTGGCGCAAGGCTTGAAAATTGAAATCAATCAGCGGTTCCCATTAAAGGACGCGGCAGCCGCTCATAAAGCATTAGAAGCCCGGGAAACAACTGGGTCGACGGTCCTCCAGCCCTAAGGTAGACTATTTTAGACAGGCTTTAATAGGTGTAATATCTATTAAAGCCTGGTTCTCATCTATTTTTTAGAAACAGCCGGTTTTTCAGATGAACCCCGGTCGGTTGACGAGGAACAAAAGGTCATTTGAACGAGAATTCTGCCTAAACAGGCATCATACATAAAAACTACAATTTAAGTTGGGACAACAAGGCCACACAAAATCTTGTTCTGAAATACCTACAAGATACTAAACTTAGGTTAAACCCCTAACCTGCCCGATTAAAATCAGAGGCTGCGCACACCGTGCTTGTCCTTTGTGCGACGCCACATCAACTGCAACTGTGGCCCCTACCAACAAAATTCCAACAAAATAAATCCGGATTCAGGTTGATCTGGAGAGAACCAGAACTATTGATTCATAGAATCAAAGAAGTCAGCGTTGCTCTTGGTGTGCTTCAGTTTTTCGAGCAGGAACTCCATGGAGTCATTGACGCCCATGGGAGACAAAATACGCCGCAGCATCCACATCTTGGACAAATCTCCTTTGCCCACTAGCAGTTCTTCCTTGCGGGTCCCAGACTTGGTGATGTCGATCGAGGGGAATACGCGCTTGTCGGAAAGCTTACGGTCCAGAACGATTTCCGAATTACCGGTTCCCTTGAACTCTTCAAAGATAACTTCGTCCATTCGGCTGCCTGTATCGATCAACGCCGTGGCGATGATCGTCAAGGATCCACCTTCTTCTATATTGCGCGCCGCGCCAAAGAACCGCTTCGGGCGTTGCAAGGCGTTGGCATCAACACCACCGGTCAATACTTTACCGGAACTAGGCACCACAGTGTTGTAAGCCCGCGCCAACCGGGTAATTGAATCCAGCAGAATTACCACGTCGCGCTTGTGTTCCACCAGCCGTTTGGCTTTTTCAATCACCATTTCAGAGACCTGGACATGGCGGGTTGCGGGTTCGTCAAAGGTCGAACTGACCACTTCCCCATCCACAGACCGTTGCATATCCGTAACTTCTTCCGGTCGTTCGTCGATTAACAGGACAATCAAATAGACTTCCTTGTTATTCGACGTGATCGCATGCGCAATGCTTTGCAACATCACGGTTTTACCGGTGCGCGGCTGGGCGACGATTAACGCTCGTTGCCCTTTACCCAAGGGCGCAATCAATTCAATCACCCGCGGCGCATAATCCTTGTTTTCAAGCTCTTCGCTTTCCAACGTGAGCTTTTCGTCTGGATAGAGCGGCGTTAAATTATCAAAATTAATACGATGGCGAACGCTTTCCGGTTCGTCGAAGTTAATCTTTTTGACCTTCAACAGAGCAAAATACCGCTCGCCGTCTTTCGGCGCACGAATTTGACCGTCCACTGTGTCGCCGGTTCGCAACCCGAAGCGTCGAATTTGACTGGGACTGACGTAAATATCATCCGGGCCTGGTAAATAGTTGGATTCCGGCGAACGTAGGAAGCCGAAGCCGTCTGACAATAATTCCAAAACGCCGTCGCCATATATAGCAACATCGTTCATCGCCAATTGCTTTAAAATCGCAAACATCATGTCTTGCTTGCGCAAGGTGCTAGCGTTTTCGATTTCGAGATCTTCCGCGAATGTTAATAGATCGGAAGGTGATTTTTTCTTGAGTTCCTGGAGTTGCATGTCGCCACTTCAGATATTTTAGGGGAAAGGTGAAAAACCTGCCGGAATCGCCAAAAAGCAAACATACCGCCGAATGACTAATTTAGAGGCTGGCTTGGGTTTATCGGGACGCGGAGACATTTTTTGCGCCGACGCCGATCATTTACAGAAACGAGTTCAACAAGTCAATAAACTTTTTTCTTTAATGGAGTTCTTTAATTCAACACCAATTCAATTAGTTACTTTAGCATCTCAAAATGGCTTCACGACGACAAAAATTACAATAGCTATTAATAAAATCGTTGGTGCCTCATTGGCTATCCGAAAAAAACGCGCCGAATGATTGTTTTCATCCCGTTCAAAACTTTTTCGCCATCGGCTAGAAGCGTGATGCGCCAGCGTCAACACAACTACCAGCACTAATTTAGAAATCAACCACGGCTGCGCCCAAACGCTCCCCAAATAGGCTAGATACGGACCTGTCACCCACACAACAATCATCGCTGGATTCATGATCGCTCGCAATAAGCGACGTTCCATAATTTTAAAGGTTTCCGATTGTGGCGATCCCACCGTCGCGTCGACGTGATACACAAACAGGCGCGGAAGGTATAACAAGCCTGCCATCCAAGCTATAACACCAACAATGTGAAGAACCTTGATCCAGGGATATATGTTTTCCATTTAGCTTTACCTATCGTCCCATCTGCATCATCACGCAACCAGAAAAGACCGTTCCACAGGGACATTCGTTAACCCCACTGGGCACCGCCGAATAATCCTCATCATTTGTATTATCATTGGTCAACGTTGCTCTGATGGTTCTCTCTAATCCTTGGATATATTTTTCACTCACACTCACCGTGTTCAACCTAATATAGCCTGGAACGCCTTTGTCCATCACCAGTTCCCGAATTTCCATACCCAATTCCACCATTGTTTCGCAATGTTCGGGCACGAACACGATGCGACACAAAACCACTGATTGATTTTCCGCTCTGACGCCGGAAATTTCATCTTCAATATAAGGTCGAATCCAATTTAACCGACCCAGGCGACTTTGAGAACACAACCGCCAGTCCAATCTGTCCATTCCCAGATCCTCTGCAATAGCCATCACTCTGAGCTCGACATGTCGTCGATAGGCATCCGCTCCATCGACACGTTTTTTAGGCAACCCATGCGCTGAAAATAATAGCCTGGGCAGTCCCAACTGTTCGGCCTCAGGCAAACCTTGCCAAATGAGCTTCGCATATTACCTGATAAACCTGGATTGACGGAGATAACAACAAACCGTCCTGGTACGCGCCACAAGCTCGAGCTTACACGTTTGGTCCAATAGGGCCCCACACTCCCGAAACGCCAATATAGTCGTCATTTCGGGAGTGTGGGGGTATAGCTTCAATAATACGAAACGGTTCCGGTTATTTTTTTACCACATGAATAAAACTCTCACATTAGGATTTCAAATACCACGTGCACATAAAATATCTTCGGTCTCTAGGCGAAAATCAGACCTGATATCAGACAATGCCGTTGTTAAAGCATCCGCTTGCGCCTGTGTGTTCGCGTTCAACTGGGACCCGCCCCATTTTTTGATAGATTTACTGGACTGCCAGCGCGCGCCGTTTTGAAATATATTTTGCCAATAACCATCTAATTGGTTTAGCACCGTAATAATTGCCAAATCATTGAACAAATTGTACAAATCGGTGCCCCCGCATCCGGCCTATCAGGACCGCTAAGATAGAACAGGATTACCACCATGGGTATGATTCACGCGCCGCCGAACCCAGGGGACCAGGACCGGACCGCCGCAACTAGTTCACTCACATGTTCTGTTGGCGTATCTTTATTCACACCGTGTCCAAGATTAAAGATAAACGGCGCATTGCCAAACCCGTCCATAACGCGGCGCGCACCTTTCACCATGGCGTCGCCGCCTGCGAGCAAATACCCTGGATCCAGATTACCCTGCACCGGTAATCCCAACTTAGCCGCCCAAGACCCAGAAATAGACGTGTCCAGTCCCAGCGCTGTAACACCGGTTTTGGTGGCGTAAGCGCGATAATTTAACCCTGCCCCCTTTGGAAAACCGATAATTGGGATGTCTGGATGGACCACTCGTATTTTCGCAACTAAGTCCATAGTCGGCTCAATAACCCATCGGTGGAACATATCTTCCGGCAAAACACCGGCCCAACTATCGAAGAGCTGCACAACTTCCGCTCCAGCGTTTACCTGTTCGATCAGATAGGCTGCTGTCGCTTCCACCAGAACATCGATCAAACGTCCAAACCCAACCGGATCTGCATAGGCCCATTTCTTAACCTCAAAAAAATCCTTACTACTACCACCTTCAATCATATAGGTAGCGACCGTCCAAGGTGCGCCCGCAAACCCAATCAACGTCGTTTCCGGTGGCAATTTTTGTCTTAGGCCCCGCACGGTTTCATAAACGGGTGAAACTGTTTCATGAAGAGCTTCAGGCTGTAACGCATCAATGTCACTAACCCGCCTAATTGGCGTTAATTTAGGCCCCTCGCCTTCTACGAACCAAACATCTTGGCCCAGACCATGGGGCACCACCAAAATATCTGAAAACAATATCGCCGCATCAAACCCAAACCGTCGGATTGGCTGGAGCGTTACCTCAATGGCTAATTCTGGCGTGTAACAAAGATCCAAAAACGAGGGCACATTTTTTCGTATCGCCCGATACTCAGGCAAAAACCGTCCCGCTTGTCGCATCAACCACACTGGTGGAGATGATACGGTATCTCCGGAAAGAACCCGCAAAATATTTTTTTCGTTTTCCAATTTACCTGACACTGCATTTTCTTCCTTCTATCATCATAATAAAATATTATTATTTAAATTGTAGTTGTAGTGGTAATCCTAATTGTGGGGATTAAATTTAATCCACAGGTAATTCACAATTTTCAGTGGAAATACGTTGGTCTGTACATAACGCGCAAGAAACATCACAAATTGGGACTATTAACAAACTAAAATATAGGGGATAAAGATCCTAATACCGTCTGTTTAAATGTTTTAAAAACTGGTTAAATAAGTTTTCCCGTTTGTGTGACTCAGTGAATGAACTAAGCGTAATGGTAATCGTTTTAGAGCCTTAAACTTAAACCTGTGTTTATCCACATTTCACGCACAATATGACTCCAGCGCTGAATGGAATATTTCCGTTTTCGCTGCGGATAGATAATGTAGGTGTAGATGTGATAAAACTTAATTTGCATCTTATTTCCGACGCAACCGGTGAAACCATTCATAGCGTCGCGCGCGCCTGCCTGTCGCAGTTTAGCAATGTGGAAGCCGTTGAACATAACTGGACTTTGGTGAGAACGAATGCGCAGGTTGAAAAGATACTCGCCAATATAGAAGAAAACCCCGGTGTTGTGATGTTTACATTGGTGAATGAACATTTACGTCGGGTCTTGCAACAAGGCTGTGTGTCACTACAAACGCCGTGTATCCCAATCCTTGATCCAATTTTAGCGACGCTGGCGAACCATTTGGGTATTGAAACCCTTGGTAAACCAGGTATGCAACATGAATTAGACGCTGAATATTTCCAACGTATCGACGCTATGACCTTCGCCTTGAACCATGATGACGGCCAGGCCACGATAAATTTACATAATGCGGACGTTGTCTTGGTTGGGGTTTCGCGAACATCTAAGACACCAACCTGTATTTATCTCGCCAACCGAGGCGTAAAGGCAGCGAATATTCCTGTCGTGCCGCGAATTGATTTGCCCCAGGAGCTTTTTGATCTGGATCCGGATACTGGCCCTCTCATTGTGGGTTTGACCAAGGACGCCAGTTCCCTAGTGCAAATTCGTCGTAATCGCTTACGCCTGCTAAGGGAGGACGATGAAACCGATTATATTGATCCGGAAGTCGTGCGGGAAGAAGTCGCCATGGCGCGTCGGTTATGTTCGGAAAACAACTGGCCGGTGATCGACGTCAGCCGTCGGTCAATCGAAGAATCCGCTGCCGCTATCATGCAGCATCTGGAGCGCCGGGTCGCTGGCCATGATTAGTTTTGTACAGGTCTGAAACCAGCCATGAGTAAAACCAACATAGTGTTAGCGTCCGCCAGCGAATCCCGCGCGGCGGTGTTATCGGCCGCCGGTGTTAATTTTACCCGCGAACCGTCGAATATCGACGAAGAATTTGTTAAAACTAAAATGCGCGACGATGGCGCAACGGGTCTTCAGGTTGCGGAAACTCTGGCGATCAAAAAGGCCCGCTTGATATCCGGCCAACACCCACATTGTCTCGTGATAGGCGCCGATCAAATGCTGGATTGCGAGGGCGTCTGGTATGATAAACCCGTTGATATGGCGGCGGCGCGTGAAACATTAAAAAATTTGTGTGGCCGAACCCATCAATTATTAGCGGCGGTTTGCGTCATGCGTGATGGGGCGGTGTTATGGTCGCATCACGAATCTGCGCATATGACCATGCGGACCTTCGATGATACGTTTATAAACTGGTATCTGGAGGCTGCGGGTCCGGATGTGCTGCAATCCGTTGGCGCGTATAAATTGGAAGATGTTGGGGCACAATTGTTTGATCGCATCAATGGTGATTATTTCACCATTCTTGGGTTACCACTTTTGCCACTTTTGGGGTTTTTACGAAACAAAGGGGCGACACGCTCATGATCTTGTCGGGAACCACTGCCGTTGCGGGCATCATGGGTTGGCCCATCGGGCATTCCCGCTCGCCGCGCTTGCATGGATACTGGTTGCGCGAATATGGAGTTGATGGCGTATATTTACCGCTCGTTGCATCGCCCGAAGGTATCGAGGCTGCGTTTCGCGGGTTGCCTGGTTTGGGGTTTCGCGGCGTCAATGTAACGATCCCCCATAAATTGTCAGCGCTGGCAGCGTGTGACCATGTAGATGATGTGGCCGCGCGAATTGGCGCCGTTAACACAATCATCATCGGGGAAGACGGCGCTTTGTCGGGCACAAACACGGACGCCTTTGGTTTTTTGGCGAATTTACGTCAGGAAAGCGACTGGCGCGGCGTGGAGGGTCCCGCTGTTGTTTTGGGCGCGGGTGGGGCGGCCCGTGCGGTCTGTGTTGCGTTGTTGGACGCGGGGGTGCCGGAAGTTCGCATCGCCAATCGCACAGATGCGCGGGCGCAGGCTTTGGCCGATGAATTTGGGTTAACGGCGTTCCCCTGGGCGGACCGCGCCGCGGCGTTGGACGGTGCGGCACTGGTCGTCAACGCCACCAGCCTTGGCATGACCGGTCAACCCACGCTTGATTTACCGTTGGACGCCTTGCCGATAGACGCCTTGGTTCATGATATTGTTTACGCGCCGTTGGAAACTGAGCTTTTGGCGCAGGCGCGTGCGCGTGGGAACCCAATCGTTGACGGGTTGGGGATGTTGTTGCATCAAGCGCGACCCGGATTTGAGGCCTGGTTCGGGGTGTCACCCGACGTGACGCCGGCACTGCGGAATTTTGTTTTGGAGTCGTAATGTTCGTGAATGAGGACGAATGAATGCGTGAGATTGTTCTTGATACAGAAACCACAGGCTTAAATCCTGGGTCCGGCGACCGCATTGTTGAAATTGGGTGCGTCGAGCTGATGGACCATATGCCGACGGGACGAACCTATCAAAAATACGTCAACCCGGAACGCGACGTCCCGTTGGAATCCTTCAATATTCACGGGTTGTCCGAGGCTTTTCTCGCCGATCATCCGGTCTTTGCTGAAGTCGTCGAGTCGTTCCTGGCGTTTATCGGGGATGATCCACTGGTCATCCATAACGCCAGCTTTGATATAAAGTTCCTAAACGCGGAAATTGACCGCCTTGGTTTCAAACCATTGCCGATGTCCCGCACAATTGACACATTGAAAATTGCACGGTCGCGTTATCCTGGCGCTAGCGCCACCCTTGATGAACTCTGCCGTCGATTTGGCGTTGATAACGCGGCGCGCACCAGTCATGGCGCGCTACTTGATTCCGAACTCTTGGCGGCGGTTTACATTGATTTAATTGGTGCCCGCGAACCGGGATTGGATCTCGCCACACAATCGGTGTCTCAGGCGTCTGCGCCCACGGCACCGGTCGACCGCCCGGTGCGACCGGCGCGCCCACACGCGCCAAGTGAGGCCGAATTGGCGGCGCATGAAAACTTTCTGGAAAAACTGACTGATCCCATCTGGAATCGTAACACGTAACTGTTTTTAATGAAATCTTAGGTGGCGTTCTAGAGTAAATCTATTCTAATTTACTCTAGCACAGGTCGACTTTAATAGGACGGTTTTGTGCCTTCTATTAAGACTAATTTATGCTAAGCGTCTGGTAGATTTTGTCGATAATATCCCTGAAAATCGATGGGGTTTAGCAGCAAGGGTGGGAACCCGCCGTCTCTGATCGATTCGGCTAAAATGGCCCGCGCGAAGGGAAATAAATGGCGTGGCGCTTCGATCATGAGGATTTGTTTTAGGACATTGTCATCGGCACCGGTGACCTGAACGAGCCCGGCATAAGACAATTCGGCGATGAACATGGTCTCATCATCGACCGTCGCCTTGATTTCGATATCGAGAACTACTTCGTGAATATCGTTTTCCACTGGCTCGGCGGCAACATTGAAATCGACATTCACATCCGGTTGTGCCAATTGCGACATGAAAATTTTTGGCGATTGCGGGCTTTCAAAGGAAATGTCTTTTACGTATTGCTGGGCGAAACCAATTGTTGGTGCTTCTGGTTCTACAGTTTCATCTGTATTTCCAGTGTCGCTTGTGGTGTCGGACATGCCGTTTCCAATCGTGAAATTCTTTATAGGTGGTTCTGAAATTCACCCCATTACGGGGGACTGGAGTGCAGGATCAGGACGCGTTTCTGGCTCTAGCATACATCAGGGGTGGAAACAATATGACCTCCGCCCGGATGGGCCTGCGACGGATCGAAGCGGACGACCGCGCAATTACCGACCTGGTGTCCGGTCAGGCCCCGGATAAACCCCCAATGCGTGATCACTAATGTATTGGCCCAATCACCATTTTTAGCCATATGTCTGCGAAACTGTTGGCATCGTTGGTCCAACGCGTGTTCGCTTTCCTCTAGGGGCGGCCACCATTCTTCCTCGATGTGATCGAAGCGTAGGTCTGGCCAGGTTTTTTGCAAATCAGACCGTACCGAGCCGATGTCACAGATAAACGCGGCGCGTTCTCCAACATCCGGATTAATTTCAAAATCGACATCAAAGGCGCTGGCGATGATTTCTGCGGTTTGCAGGGCGCGCCGATAGGGGCTGCAGATGATTCGTTTGATGGGACACCCGGCCAAATATTCGGCGGTGTAACGGGCCTGGCGCCAACCGAGCGGCGTTAGAATGGGATCGCGAATGCCGGGGTCACGACGGGTTTTACCGTAGACAACGTTGAATTCTGATTGGCCGTGCCGAACGAGGATCATGATGATTCATCCTTTGGTTTGTGGGGATCCTCGGAACCTCGTGTTCCGGTAGGGGCCGTTTCCTTCTGGTTCCAGGGACTGTGGTCATCGTCCCGCGTGTCTTGTTGGGGTGGTAGAATGTCCCATGCCGGGTCAGTTGACATATCTGTTTCGTGAAAGTCGCCGTCAATGATATCCCCATCAGGATTGAACGGGTTGGCGCGGGCGTCGTCCCTGCCGCTGTCCATCCATACTGTGCCCCGAGCCTCCAAGATCCGCCGCAGTCCTTTAAAAAATATGTTTCGGAAGGGTGGCACAAACAAAGCGAAACCAATTGTGTCGGTAATAAAGCCCGGCGTTAACAGCAATGCGCCTGCCGCGACAAGACAGAGGCCGGTAAATATCTCCATCACTGGTATTTCGTTGCGCTGTAGGCTTTTTGAGGCGCGGGCTAATGTTGACAAGCCCTGCCAACGAAGGAGCGCCGCTCCTAAAACCGCTGTTGCGACGACCGCCAAAACCGTTGGCCACAATCCAAACCGGTTGCCTGATTCGATGAAGACAGCAATTTCGGCGATTGGCGTGATGAGAAATAAAAGGAGGAGAATTAGGCTCATGCTTGCTCTTTATAAGCGGAAGTTATATTTAACATAAGACGGTTGGATTAAAATATCCCGAAGGATTTTGAAAGAAATCGCACCGGGTTTTGGTTCAATCCCTGGAAGCCATGCGGCATGTGACTCACAAGAAGTCATATGGTGTGCGCAAATGTGGAGAAAAGCTTTAAATGGGCGGAAGCTTTGAATTTTTTGATATCATCCTGTTCGCCATGTTTGCGGCGTTTTTGGTGTACCGGTTGCGCAGTGTGTTGGGCAAAAGAACCGGCAATGAACCCTCTGATCGCCAACAGGAGCGTAGGGGCGCTGACGCCTTTTTGGGTCCGGACGAACGCAATGAAGCGGACGACGGTGCGGATTCAGATCGCAACGACGGCGAGAATATAATTTCGTTGCTCGATCGAAGCGACGACGATGACGGCGTGGTGCCGGAACCCAAATCACAGCTTCACGCCTCGTTTTTGAAAATTCGTGCGCTGGACCAGTCTTTTGATCCCGATACTTTTCTTGAAGGCGCGCTCGGCGCGTTTGAAATGATTCTGCAGGCGTATACGGAAGGCGACGGAAAAACTCTGAATACGTTATTGAGTCCCGAAGTTTACGAAAATTTTGCGGGCGCAATCCGGGTGCGGGAATTGGCGAACAACACACAGGAAAACACGCTGGCCGGTATTAAATCTGCGGAAATAATAGATGCTGAATTAGAAGAGCAAGTGGCGCGGGTAACGGTCAAAATCGTGAGCGAGCAGATCAATTCGACCCGCGATGAAAATGGCGACGTTATTGACGGCGACCCGAGCGCTGTCGTGCAAGTGACTGATATCTGGGTCTTCGTCCGGGATACGAAATCCTCCAATCCAAACTGGACCCTTCTCGCGACGGGTCGTTCGAACTGAACAATGCAGGGGCGTCCTGGCGGTTTTTGCTGGCGTGTCATTTTGATGTTGCTCGTTGTGACGACCGGTTTGGCGGCGTGCGCGAGGTTTGGCGATACGGGGGCGCGTCCAGACGCGCTGGCCTTAAAACCCTTAGAATTTATTGATTTACCCGGCTGGCGGAAGGGGCATCAGGCGGGCGCGCTTGTCGCGTTGCGACGGTCCTGCGCTAAATCCGTAAAAGCCTCGCGACCCTCGCAATGGCCCAATGACGTTTTACCGGCGGATACAACAAAGCTATGTGCTGCGGCGCAGGCGCTGGGGCCTTTGGACGATACTGACGCGAAAAATGACCAGGCGCGCGCGTTTTTCCAGACCTGGTTTCAAGCCTATCGCGCGGCGAATCATGATAAAACCGACGGTCTGTTCACCGGATATTTTGAAGCCGAATTAAAAGGGTCGCGCACACCCCATCCGGATTACCCGACGGCGTTATACGGGATGCCAACGGATCACGTTAGGGTCGATCTAGCGGATTTTTCGGATAAACCCGACCCTGCGTTAAAATTTCGACGCATTATTGGCAGGGTCGATAAGGGGAAATTAAAGCCATATTTTGATCGTGCCGCCATTGATGCCGGGGCCTTGGCGGGTCAGGAGTTGTTTTGGGTCAGCGATCCGATCGATGCTTTTATTCTGCATGTCCAAGGGTCGGGCCGGATTGTTTTGCCCGACGGGTTGGTCGCGCGTGTTGGGTTTGCCGGACATAACGGTCACGCCTACCGGTCCATCGGCCGCACGTTGATCGTCCGGGGCGATTTAAAACCGGGTCAAGCGTCCTGGCCGGACATTCGCGCCTGGATTGACGACAATCCCGACAAGGCGCGGGCCCTGCTGGCGGTGAATCGGCGCTATATATTTTTTCGCGAACGCCCAAAGGGGAAGGGCGGTGCGGATGAAGGACCCTATGGTGCGCAGGGCGTGCCGTTGACGCCGGAACGCAGTCTTGCGGTGGATCGGCGGTTTATTCCGCTGGGCGCGCCAATCTGGTTGGACACGACCTGGCCGGCCACCGACAAGCCTTTGCGGCGTTTAATGATCGCGCAGGATTCTGGCAGTGCTATTCGCGGGCCCGTACGCGGGGATTTTTTCTGGGGGTATGGTGCCAAAGCGTTGGCCCAGGCGGGGCGGATGAAAAGTCGTGG